>NZ_JAYKSL010000002.1:308801-331283 GCF_035481585.1 Salipiger marinus
CGCGGTGCCGCGCGGCACCACAGCCGTCAGCCGCTGGCCCTCGACCCGGGCGGTGACCAGCCACTGCCCCGCCATCGGGATCACCTCGATCCGCTCGGCGGGCAGGCTGCCGGGGGCGGGGCTGTCGGTCAGGCGCAGATCCTCGGCCCGCACCATCGCAAGCCCGGTCCGGCCCGCAAGCTGCGGTGCCGGATGGCGGCCAAACCACGCGCCACCCCGCACCGGCACCAGATTGGCGGGCGGGGTGCCGACAAACCGCGCCACAAAGGCGCTGGCGGGCTGGTCCAGAAGCTGCATCGGCGGCGCGAACTGTTCGATGCGTCCGCGGTTCAGCACCGCCACATCGGTGGCAAGCGTCATCGCCTCCACCTGATCATGGGTGACATAGACCGAGGTGGCGCCGGTTTCCGTATGGATCCGCGCCAGTTCATGCCGCATCTCGACCCGCAGCGCGGCATCGAGATTGGACAGTGGCTCATCGAACAGCATCACCGGCGGGCGCGGCGCGATCATCCGCGCCAGCGCCACGCGCTGCTGCTGCCCGCCCGAGATCTCGCCGGTATGGCGGCCCGCAAGCTCGGCGATGCCCATCATCTCCAGCGCTTCGCCCACCCGTCTGCGCCGCTCCGGTGCGGCCATGCCCGCCACCTTCAGCGGCCAGTCGACATTGCCCGCCACCGTCATGTGCGGCCAAAGCGCGTAAGACTGGAACACCAGCCCCGCGCCGCGCTTTTCGGCGGGCAGCGACAGCGCGCCGCCTTGGGCCACCAGCCGGTCGCCGAAGCGGATGGTGCCTGCGGTCGGCGCCTCCAGCCCCGCGAGCATGCGCAGGATGGTGGATTTGCCGCAGCCCGAGGGGCCGAGCAGCACCAGAAAGGCGCCGGGCCGCACCGACAGCGAAATGTCGCGGACCACCGGGCCCGTGCCGTAATCCTTGGTCAGCCGGTCAATGGCGATCATGGGCGGCGTCCTTTCAGAAGCTGGGCCAGTGCCGTCGCCGCGACCGAGATCGCAAGGATCACCACGGTGATGGCATTGGCGAATTGCTGGAACCCGTCAGAGGCGTAGCGGTAGGACAGCACCGACAGGACGGGGGTGTCGGGGGTATAAAGCAGCGCCACGATGGCCAGATCGCCCACGACATTGACAAAGACCAGCAGCGCGCCCGCGATCAGGCCACGGCTGGCCAGCGGCAGCGTGATCGCCACCAGCCTGCGCGGGAAGGAGGCGCCGGTCATCCGCGCCGCCTCGTCGATGTCGCCCGCGATCTGCGCCACGGTCGCACGGCCCGTCTGCACCGCGAAGGGCAGCGAGGCGGCGGTCAGCGCCAGCCCCAGCAGCAGCGGCGTGCCGTAAAGCCCCGGAACCGGACCGAAGCCCGCGCCGTAAAGCACGATGAAGGCGGCGCCAAAGGCGATGCCGGGCAGCAGCATCGGCAGGAAGGACAGCTGGTTGACCGTCTCGGTCAGGACGCGGATTCGCGGGCCGGTCAGCACAAGCGCGGCCAGAACGCCAAGGATCACCGCCGCCACCGCCACCGCCACGCCCAGCCCCAGCGTGATGACCAGCGCCTTGACGATCTGCGGGTTGCGAAAGATCCCGGCCTGACCGCGGGCGAAATCGGGATCGGCGGCGCCGGTCCAGAACTGCAGCGTCCAGTCCGAAAAAAGCGCGGATCCCTGCGGCGCAAGGCTGGCGGCGACCAGCAGCAGGATCGGGCCAAGCGTGGTGACAAAGCAGATCGCCATGGCGGTGCAGCAGAGCGGCCAGCGCGCGCGGCCCAGCTTCATCCGGTGCCGCCGCGCGCCCTTGCCCGAGATGGTGGCAAAGCTGCGCCGCCCGACCAGCAGCCGGTTGCCGACCCCCAGCAGGGCGGCTGAGACGAGGATCAGCAGGATCGCCAGCACATAGCCCCGTTCGGCCTGCCCGATCTCGATCATGCCGAACAGGCGGGTGGACAGGGTCTGCATCCGCACCGGCAGGCCCATCAGCGCGGGGGCGGCAAAATTCGACACGGCGGCGGCAAAGGCAAGCGAGGCCCCCGCCAGCAGCGCGGGCGTGACCATCGGCAGCACGATCCCCAGCAGGATGCGGCGCCGCGGAGCGCCCGACATCTCTGCCGCCTCGACGGCATCGCCGTTGAGCGAGGCGAGCGCCGCCGCGACCACGGTGAAGACCAGCGCATAATACTGCGCGATCAGCACGAACAGCGTGGGCAGCAGCCCCCAGGCCAGCCAGTCGGGGCTGTCAAAGCCCAGCCCCGCCAGCATGCCGGTGCTGCCGCCGGTGCGGCTGTTGCGGAAAAGGCTCGACCATGCCAGCGCGGTGGCGAAGCTGGGGATCATGAAGGGCAGCGTCGCCAGCACCCCCAGCGTGCGCGCCAGCGGCACGTCGGTCATCACCACCAGCCATGCGAAAAACCCGCCGATCAGCAGCGATCCGATGGCGGTGCCAAGGCCAAGGATCATCGTATTGCCCAAGGGCTCCCATGTCAGGTTGCGCGACAGGCGGCTGACCAGCACGTCGGACCATGCGGCGCTGCCAAGCGTCTGTCCCAGGATCGACAGCAGCGGCGCCGCCACCAGCAGGATCAGCGGCACCAGCACCACAAGGGTCAGGCCAAGGCGCTTTGGCAGGATCATCACGGTCTCCGCAGGCAGGGCAGGGTGGCAAAAAAGGCGGGCCCCCGCGGGGGCCCGCATCCTTAGGTGGCCCGGAGGGGCGGGGCAGATTACTGCAGCGTCAGGATCAGGTCGGCGACCTCGGCCCGGATCTCTGCGGATTTGACGGCGTCGATCTGCCAGCCGTTGAACTGGTCGAGCGGAATGGCATCCGGATGCGGCGTGATGTCGGTGCGCGTCGCCCAGTCTCCGGCCACGTAGAAGGGCGCAAAGCCCGCGCCGCCGGTGTCGCTGTCATCGCCCATCAGGAAATCGATGGCGAGCCGCGCGGCGGCGGGGTTCTGCGGGGCGGCGGTCAGCGCCAGAACCGCCGGAAAGACGATGCCATTGGCCGGGGCCACCTCATTGGCCACCTGCAGCGCCCAGCCTTCTTCGGCATTGTCGCGCCGGTCGGAATAGCTGGTGAAGCCGATGGGGGCCGCCTCCTGTCCCAGCGTGCCGATGGCCGCGTTGACATCGTCGGTGGAGCCGACCAGCACCAGATCATTGGCGAAAAGATCCGCGATGAACTGCTCGCCTGCGGAGCGCAGGCCGCTGTCGAGCTCGATCGGGGCGCCAAATTCCGCCTCATAGGCGGTGGCCATTTCCTCGGCGCGCAGCACGATCTCTGTCATCAGATCCAGATAGTCACCGCGCTGCAGCGGATCGACCATCACCACCTTGCCTGCCCATTCGGGGCGGGTCAGATCCCACAGGCTGTCGACCGGCGCGCCGTCGGGATAGGTTTCTTCGTTATACATCAGAACCTTGGTCGACAGGCGCTGCGCCAGAAGCGGCGATGTGAACTGCGCGGGCACAAGCTCTGCCACGCGCGGCGGCACATAGGGGGACAGAAGGCCGCTTTCCAGAAGCTCGGTGGTGACCACCGGCGTGTCGGAGACATAGATCACGTCGGCCACCGTCTGGCCTGCTGCCGCCTCGGCCTTCAGCCGGGTGATCTGTTCGGTGGAGGACAGATCGTAGCCGATCATGTCGATGCCGGGATAGGCGGCCTCGAAAGCCTCCTCGACCCGGCCGATGCGGCTGGTGAAGGAATAGACGGTCACGCTGCCTTCGGCCTGCGCCTGCGGCAGCAGGTCGGCGGCGGAGAGCCCGTCAAGATCCTGCGCGGCAGCGGGCAGGGCGAGCGTGGTCAGGGCGAGACCGGCAAGGGTCGAAGTCATAAGTCGCATGGGAAACCTCGGGTCAGGGGGCGTTGCACCCTCTGTGTAGGCTTATCTTGCAAAACATTTATGACATGCAAGATAACTTGCAGAAAATCCCCCACCTATTTGCGCGTCACCCCGTCCGCCTCGAAACTCGCGATCAGCGCGCCCAGATCGGACAGCGAGGAGATGGCCTCGCTCCGCCGCCCCAGCGCAAGGATCAGCGCGTTCAGGATCAGCATGGGCACGGTCAGCGTCTGGAACCCGTCCGGCACGCCGGTGCGCGGCGCGGCAAGCATGCCTTCCGCCGCAGGCCGCAGCAGCGGGCCGACCTCGTCGGCGATGACCAGCGTCCGGGCGCTGACCTGCCGCGCCCGGTCCATCAGCGCGGCATAACCGGGCGGCTGATGGCGGAAGGCAAACAGCAGCACCGCATCCTGCCCGGTGATCCCCAGCGCGGTTTCGGCAAGATCGCGGGCGCTGCCTTCCAGCATCCGCACGTCCACCGCCATGCGCTGCAGCCGCCGTTCCGCCTGCGCGGCCAGCACGCTGGCGTTGCCATGGGCGAAGACAAAGACCCGGCGCCCGTCCAGAATTTCCGCCGCCGCCGCGATCTGTGCCGCGTCCACATGATCGGTCAGACGGCCCAGCGAGGCGGTTTCCAGCGCGATCAGGTGGCGCAGCGGATCCTCTCCCGCCTCGCTCAGCGTGCTGGCCATCCGCGTCGCGGGCTCGCCGCCCAGATAGGCCTGCTGCATCGCGCGCCGGAAGGCGGCATAGCTGTCATATCCCAGCTTGCGCGCCAGCCGCGAACAGGTCGCCTCGTGCAGCCCCGCCCGTTCGGCAAAGGCCGCCGCCGACAGCAGCGCCACATCGCGCGGCGCCTTGACCAGTTCGGCGACAAGACGCTCTTCCGACTGCGTCAGAACCACCGCCCGGTCGCGGATGCGCGCCATCATGTCCATCGCCTGCGCCATGTCGTCTCCCTCGCTGATCCTGCCGGTCTTTCCGGAGGGAAAGCGCGGCTGCCTGTCTGCCTACATCATAATTTCGCACCGGCCCAGAGAGGTGCCGGGCCGCGTCCGGCGATCTGTCTTGGACGCGTGACGGAAATCGGGCTAACGCTTGGCGGGGCAGGGCCGTCATGGCCCCCCCCCAAAGACGGGGCCACGGACAGGACGGACCCATGATGGCCAAGAAAAACGGCGGAGTTTCCTTCTGGTACGAGGCGCTTGGCGGTGTTCCCGGCTATCGCGCGCCGCTGCCCGGCGATCTGGAGGCGGATGTCTGCATCATCGGCGCGGGCTATACCGGGCTCTGGTCGGCCTATTACCTGACCGAACGGGATCCCGACCTGCGCATCGTGATCGTCGAGAAAGAATTTGCGGGGTTCGGCGGATCTGGCCGCAATGGCGGCTGGTGCACCGGCGAATTCAGCTGGAACCGGGACAGCTATCTGTCGACTGGCACCCGCGCCGGTGTCATCGCGTTCGAGCGGCAGCTGCGCGATACCGTGGCCGAGGTGCAGCGGGTGACCGAGACGCATGGCATCGACTGCGATTTCCTGATGACCGACTGCCTGACCTACGCGCAGACCCCGGCGCAATGGCAGCGCCTGCAGCAGGACCACGCCGAAGCCCTGTCATGGGACGTGCCCGCCAGCCGGCTCGAGCTGATCGACGGGGCAGAGGCCGCCGCGCGCATCCGGGTGCCGGATGCCCATGGCGCGCTGGTCCGGCACGGTGTGGCGCGGGTGCAGCCTGCCAAGCTGGTGCGCGGCCTTGCCGATCTGGTCGAACGGCGCGGGGTCAGGATCTATGAACAGACCGCCGTCACCGGCATCGAAAAGGGCCGCGTGTCGACCAGCCGCGGCACGGTCAGGGCCCAGCGGATCCTTCGCGCGACCGAAGGATTCACCCATGGCATCAAGGGGCAGGAACGGGAATGGCTGCCGCTCAATTCCGCGCAGATCGTGACGGAGCCGCTGCCTGACGCGCTGTGGCAGCAGATCGGCTGGGACCGGTTCCAGCTTCTGGGGGATGCCAGCCACGCCTACTGCTATTCGCAGCGCACCGCCGACAACCGCATCGCCATGGGCGGGCGCGGCGTGCCCTATCGCTTCGGCTCCGCGACCGATGTGAACGGCCAGACGCAGCCTGCCACCGTCGCGGCGCTGGTCCGGATCCTGCACCGGATGCTGCCGCAGACACGGGGGCTCGCCATCGACCATGCGTGGTGCGGGGTGCTGGGCGTGCCGCGCGACTGGTGCGCCACCGCAGGCATGGACCGTGCCACCGGCATCGGCTGGGCGGGCGGCTATGTCGGGCTAGGCGTCTCCACGTCGAACCTTGCGGGGCAGACGCTGGCGGATCTGGTGCTGGACCGGCAGACCGAGCGCACCGCGCTGCCCTGGGTCAACCGCCGCCCGCGCAGATGGGAGGTAGAGCCCTTGCGCTGGCTGGGGGTGCACGGCATGTACGGGCTCTATCATCTTGCCGACCGCCTTGAGGCCCGTTCGGGCCGCAGGACCACCTCCGTTCTGGCCAGTCTGGCCAACACGCTGACCGGGCGTTAGCCGCCGCAGGAGAATGCCATGATCGATCTGTCCGTCTTCACCGCCCTGTCCGGCATCGACCTTGGCGCGCTGCAGGACAAGCCGACCACCCTGACCCCCGGCCAGAGCGAGGCGGCGCAGCCGCTCTGGACCTCGCCCGATGGCCAGCTGGAGATCGGGCTCTGGGAATGCACGCCGGGGCAGTTCACCGCCGACCGTTCGGCGGCGGCGGAATTCTGCTATTTTCTGGAAGGCCGGATCGTGATGACCCATCTTGACGGCACGCGGAAAACCCTTGGGCCGGGGGATGCGATCCTGCTGCCCAAGGGCTGGAAGGGCACGTGGGAAATCACCGAGCACACGCGCAAGATCTACGTCTTTTTCGAAGGCTGAACGCCGGAGGGCAGGGCCGCGACGGTCAGCGCAAATCTGCGCGCTGTGCCAGACGGGTGGCGGCGCGGTCGAACCTTGTGCGGGTGGCCTGCCGCGCAGCCTCGGCATCGCGGGCGCGCAGCGCCTCGACCACGGCGCGGTGTTCACCAAGGATGCTGGCGCCAAATTCGCAGGCGGCGGCATTCTTCAGAAAGGCCGAGCGCAGGTTGTTCTGGATCGTGCTTTCGATCATCAGCGTGACCTCGACATAATAGCCGTTGCCGCTGGCCTCGGCGATGCGGCGATACAGCATCAATTCGCTGTCCACCCGCAGATCCAGCGCCGCTTCGGGGCCAAGCCGGTCGGCGGCCTCGAGTTCGGCGAAGATCCGGTCGATGTCGCGCATGTCAGCCTTGCTGCGCATCCCTGCGGCCAGCGCGCTGGCCTCGGCCTGAACCCCGGTGCGCAGCTGCAGCAGTTGCACGATGCGCTTGCGCTTTTCGAAACAGGCGGGGCTGATGCGGAAGGCCGAGCGCTGCGCCGGATCCGTGACAAAGGCGCCGACTCCGCGCCGCGAATCCACCAGCCCGTCATAGCGCAGCAGCGAGATTGCCTCGCGCACCACGGTGCGGGCGACGCCGAAACGTGCCGACAGATCCGCCTCGGTGGGCAGGCGGTCTCCGGGTTTCAGCTGTCCGGTCTCGATGGCCGCGATCAGCGCGGTCGCCACCTCGTCCGGCAGGCGGCGGGGGCGGTCGATCCTTTCGAACAGCGGCGCGGCATCTGGCATGGTGGCTCCTAAGGGGACGGCACTCGCACATTCTACCAGCCGCCCTGTTGTCAGACAACCAGACATATGGCTAGAAAGGCTGACGCAAGGGGAGGGAACGCGGCAGAAACCGGCGGTGCCGGCCTCCGCCGCGTTCCCTCCCCCCTCACAGGAGCCTTTGCATGATCTTTGACCACCGCATCTATACCTGCCGCCCCGGCACCATCAAAAAACACATGGCGCTTTATGAAGAGCACGGCTTTGCCGCGCAGTCGCGGCATCTGGGGGCGCCGGTGCTGTATGGCGCGACCGAAACCGGCGACGTGAACAGCTATGTGCATGTCTGGCGCTATGACAGCCCGCAGCACCGCACCGACTGCCGCGCGGCGCTGGCCGCTGATCCGGACTGGCAGGCCTATCTGCGGCTGAGCGCCGAGGCGGGCTATCTGACCTCGCAGGTCAATTCGATCCTGACGCCCGCGCCGTTCTTCACCCTGCCCGGCACGGAGTGACCCAAGGCCCCCCGCCGCCGCGACAGGCGCGGCGCGCGGGGCCGCCGGTCAGGGCGCTTTTCTGCGCGACACCAGCCCCGCGCCAAGGATCACCATGCCGATCCGGCTGATATGGCTGACCACGACAAACGAAACCTCGAGGTTCAGCGCCAGCGCGACAAGGCTCATCTCGGCCAGCCCGCCGGGGGCAAAGGCCAGCAGGATGCCCTCCACCGGGACATCGATCAGATATTGCAGCCCCAGCGCGAACAGCAGCGCCACCCCCAGCAGGATCACCGTGGATCCGGCGGAGGTCAGCAGGATATGCAGGATGCGGCGGCTGGAGGTGCCCGCGAACCGGCAGCCGACCGTGGTGCCCAGCACGATCTGCGCCACGGCGATCACCCCGCTTGGCACGGTGAACCCGGTGGCACCGGTCCAGTGCAGCGCCATGCTGACCAGCATGGGCCCGATCAGGAAGGGCGCGGGCATCCGCAGCAGGCGACCCAGCCCGGTGCCAAGCGCAATGGCACCCAGAAAGAACGCGACATCCAGCAGCCCCATCTCCGCCAGAGGCCGCCATGCCGCGACGCGCGCGCCGGGATCGGCCCCGGTCACCAGCGTCATCAGCGGCGGCAGGCCCAGCACGACCAGAAAGATGCGCGAGGAATGCATGAGCGCGATGGTGCGTTCATCGCCGCCCCGTTCGGCCCCCAGCAGCACCATGTCGATCAGCCCGCCGGGCATTGCCGAAAAGAACGCGGTGGGACCGTCCATGCGGATCATGCGCCGCAGATAGACGGTGCAGAGCACCGCCGAGACCAGCAGATAGGCGGCAAGCGCGACCAGCGCGGGCCACCAGTCGGCGGCAGTTTCCAGCGTATGGGGGCCGAACTGCGAGCCCAGCATGACCCCGATCACCGCCGACATCGGCGGACGGGCGCGGGCCCAGCCCTTCACCGGCAGATGCAGGATGGAGGCGAGCCCCGTCGCGGTCATCGCGCCCAGCATCCATGACAGCGGCATGCCGATCAGCGTGAACAGCGCGCCCCCCATCGTGCCGATCGCCAGCGCCATGGCAAAGCTCGGGCGCAGGGCCCCCATGCGCCCCGCCGTCATGCCGCCTGTTGGTCGTTGAGGTGGCAGGCAGAGCTGTGGCCGGGCGCGATCTTCCGCCGCTTGGGAACCTCGACGCGGCAGCGCTCATGCGCCATGGGGCAGCGCGGGTGGAAGTGGCAGCCTTTCGGCGGGTCAAGCGGGCTTGGCAGTTCGCCCTTCATCGCGGCGAAGCGGCGCTTGCCCGGACGGATGCGCGGCACCTCGGCCAGCAACTGCTGCGTGTAGGGATGGTTGGGCCGCGCGAACACCTCCGCAACCGGAGCCTCCTCGACGACGCGGCCCAGATACATGATCGCGACCCGGTCAGAGATATGTTCGACCACGCCCAGATCATGGCTGACGAACAGGTAGGTCAGATCAAGCTGTTCGCGCAGGTCCATGAAAAGATTGAGGATCTGCGCCTGAATCGACACGTCGAGCGCCGCGACGCTTTCATCGCAGACAAGGAAATCCGGCTGCACCGCCAGCGCCCGCGCGATGTTGACCCGCGCGCGCTGCCCGCCGGAAAACTGGTGCGGCAGGCGGCGTTTCATCGCCGGATCGAAGCCCGCCTTGCGCAGGTAATCGTCCACATAGGCGCTGCGGTCGCCTTGGATCAGGCCATGAATCTGCGGCGCCTCGGCCACCAGCGTCTCGATGCTCATGCGCGGGTTGAGCGCCGCCATCGGGTTCTGAAAGATCATCTGCGCGGCCAGATCGGCATCGCGCAGCTGCCGTCCGGACAGGCGCTGGCGGTCCTCGCCTTTCCACAGCACCTGCCCCGAAGAGGGCGGCAGGATCCCGGCGGCGATGCGCCCGAGCGTGGATTTGCCGCAGCCGGATTCGCCCACAAGCCCAAGAACTTCGCCCTTGCGCACGGTCAGGTTGACCTCATCCAGCGCATGGACCACGGGGGCAGGTTTGGCCGCACCAAGCGCGATGGCGATGCGTGCGGCCAGATCGGGGCGGCTGCCGAAGGTGCGGGACACCTGACGCAGGTCCAGCAGGGGGGCGGTGGCGGGGGTCTCGGTCAGGCTCGTACTCACGCAAGCGCCTCCTCATGCGGGTGGAAACAGCGGTGATAGGTCTGGTCCGTGCCAAAGCGGCCGGGGCGTTCGGCGCAGGTGCTGTCGGCGCGGGCGCAGCGGGTGCGGAAGGCGCAGCCCTGCGGCATCCGCGCCAGACCGGGCGTGACCCCGGGGATCTGTGCCAGCCGGGTGCCACGGGTGTTTTCCGACGGGACCGACCGGATCAGACCGCGCGTATAGGGGTGGCGCGGTCGTTGCAGCACCTCGGTGATCGGGCCGGTCTCGACGATGCGCCCGCCATACATGACGGCAATGCGGTCAGCGAGCCCCGAGACGATGGCCAGATCATGGGTGATCCAGATCACCGCCGTGCCCTGATCCTCGGTCAGCTTCTGGAATTCCGAGATGATCTGCGCCTGAATCGTCACGTCGAGCGCGGTGGTGGGCTCGTCCGCGATGATGAGGTCGGGCCGGTGCAGCAGGGCGATGGCAATGGCCACCCGCTGCCGCATCCCACCCGAGAACTGGTGCGGATAGGCCGCCAGCCGCTCCTCGGGGCTGGGGATGCCCACCTGACCCAGCGCGTCGCGGGCCCGCGCATGGGCCTCCTGCCGGGACAGGGTTTCATGCGCGTGCAGGGTTTCGGTCATCTGGGTGCCGATGCGCAGCACCGGGTTCAGGGTCATCATCGGATCCTGAAAGACCATGGCGATGCGCCGCCCGCGCAGCGACCGGCGGGTTTCGGGATCGGCCTTGGCAAGATCGCTGCCGTCGAACAGGATCTGCCCTGCGGCGATGCGGCCCGGAGGATCGACAAGCCCCATGATCGAAAAGCCGGTGACGCTTTTGCCCGATCCGCTTTCGCCGACGAGCCCCAGCACCTCGCCGCGGTGCACCTGCAGCGACACCTCGTCCACGGCGCGCAGATCCCGGCCGTCGCTGGGAAAGACCGTCACAAGGTCGCGAACGTCGAGCAGCGGGGTCATCGGGCGTTCCTCGGGTTGAGCACGTCGCGGAGCCTGTCGCCGACGAGATTGATGGAGACGATGGTGATCAGCAGCGCGATGCCGGGATAGAAGCTGATCCAGTAGAGCCCCGAGAGCAGATACTGATAGCCATTGGCGATCAGCATGCCGAGCGAGGGCTGCGTGACCGAGGCGCCAAGCCCCAGAAAGGACAGCGTGGCCTCCAGCCCGATGGCGCGGGCGACCTGCATCGTGGCGATGACGATGATGGGCGCAAGGCAGTTCGGCAGCAGATGGCGCAGCAGCACCCGATGGCCGGGGATGCGCAGGCAGCGCGCGGCTTCGATATATTCCTTTTCGCGCTCGACCAGGGCCGTGCCGCGCGCGGTGCGGGCATAGGTCGCCCATTCCGCCACGATGATCGCCAGCACCACGTTGGTGACGCCATTGCCAAGGATCGCCAGCACCATCAGCGCCATCAGGATGGTCGGGAAAGACAGCTGCAGATCCACGAGCCGCATCATGAACGTCTCGGTGCGTCCGCCCATATAGGCGGCCATCAGCCCCGCCGTGGTGCCGATCAGCGCGGCCACGAATGCCGAGGCGATGCCCACGATCAGCGAGGTGCGCAGCCCGTAGAGGATACCCGACAGGATGTCGCGGCCCTGCCCGTCGGTGCCAAGGTGATAGGGCACGCCGGAAAAGCTTTCCGATCCGGGCGCCAGACGGCTGTCCATGATGTCGAGCTGCATCAGGTCATAGGGATCCTGCGGCGAGATCAGCGGCGCGAAGATCGCGGCTCCGATGACCAGCAGCAGTCCGACCGCGCCAAGCAGGGCGGCGGGGGCGGAAAAGAAGCGCCGGATCGCGGGCCAGACGCGGCGCGGTGGCGGCGCTTCGGTCACCGCGATATCCGCGGCGTCGGCGAGCTTGGTGTCCATGGCGGATTATCCCTTGCCGTCGAGCCGGACACGCGGGTCCAGCAGCGTATAGCAGATGTCGATGATGAAATTCAGCGACACGAACAGCACGACCATCATCATCAGGTAGGCCACGATGACGGGCCGATCCAGCAGGTTGATGCTGTCGATGATGAGCTTGCCCATCCCGGGCCAGCCGAAGATGCTTTCGGTCACCACGGAAAAGGCGATGAGCGAGCCGAATTCCAGCCCGATGATGGTGACCACCGGGATCATCAGGTTCTTGAGGATGTGGACCAGCACGATCCGGTTCTCGCGCAGGCCCTTGGCGCGGGCGAACTTGACGAAATCCTGCATCACCACCTCCTGCACGCCCGCACGGGTCAGCCGCAGGATGAGCGAGGTCTTGAACAGGGCGAGGTTGAGCGCGGGCAGGAACAGATGCGCCAGCCCGTCGCTGGTGAGAAAGGACCAGCGCGCGCCCAGAAACTCCGCCGTCTCGCCCCGCCCGTTGGAGGGCAGCCAGCCCAGCTGCACCGCAAAGAGCAGGATGAACATCAGCCCCACCCAGAAGGTCGGCAGCGAAAACCCGAGGATGGAGCCGGTCATGATCAGCCGCGACGACAGCCGCTCAGGATAAAGCCCGGCGTAAAGCCCCAGCGGCAGGCCCACCACCAGCGCGATCAGCATGGCGCAGAGCGCCAGTTCCAGCGTCGCGGGCAGGCGTTCCACGATCACGTCCAGCGCGGGCTTGCTGTAGACGAAGCTGTCGCCGAAGTTGCCCTGCGTCAGCCCGTGCAGAAAGCTCAGATACTGGCGCCAGAGCGGCTGGTCGAGCCCGAGATTCTGCATCACGCGCAGCCGTTCGGCCTGATTGAGGTCGGGATTGATGAGGATGTCGACCGGGTTGCCGATCACGTTGAGGCCAAGAAAGACGATCAGCGTCATCGCGAAGATGACGAACCCCGCCTGAATCGCGCGGCGTATGAGGGTGGTGATCATGGGCTTGCTCCTCCGGGTTCAGTCGACGCTGATCGCCATGCCGTCACGCTGCGGATCCGCCGCGCCCGAGGAGACCCCGTCCTTGATCCGGATACCGTGCAGGGCGGCGAAGGCATAGGTCTGCGGCGAACGCACCACCTCGTAGCCCTGCGCGCGCAGGTCATCGGCGACGGAGCGGCGGATGCGGTTGCAGATGTCGATGCTGTTGGACACGCCCACCAGCCGCGGCGCTGCCACCGCCTCGTGAATGCCCATGCCGAAATCGAGCATGTTGATGATGCCCTGCGCCACGGTGGGCGCGATATAGCTGCCCCCCGGCGCCCCGATGACGATGGCGGGGGCGTCGCCGTCAAAGACGATGGTGGGGGCCGCCGAACTGGCGCGGCGCTTGCGCGGCGCGATGGACGCGGCCTTGCCCGGGCGCGGGTCGAACCGGCCCATGAGCCCGTTATACATGAAGCCGAGCCCGTCGGTGATCGCCCCCGAAGGCGAGCCCAGCGAATGGGTCAGGGCCACGGCATTGCCCTGCTTGTCGACCACGGAGATATGGGTGGTGTCGCGCTGCGACAGGTCCAGCCGTTCGACATTGGCCCGGTCGCCGCTGCGGATGCGCGCGGCAAGATCCGCAGCATGGCTCTTGGACAGCAGCGCCTCCACGGGCACGTCGACATAGGCCGGATCGCCCATATGGGCGTCCTTGTCGATGGTCATGTATTTCATCGCCTCGAACAGCGTGCGCACATAGTCGCTGGACCCGTGACGCATCGCGCCAAGGTCGAAATTTTCGAGGATGTGCAGCAGTTCGATCATCGGCAGGCCCGATCCCGGCGGCGGGCTGGAGGCGATGCGGTGGCCGCGATAGCTGCCCCAGAGCGGTTCGGCCTTGGTCACGGCATAGTGCGCCAGATCCTCCAGACCGATCAGCCCGCCCTTGGCGGCAAAATCCGCAGCGATCTGCTCGGCGATCTCGCCGTGATAGAAGATGTCAGAGCCGCCGCTTTCGGCGACGCGGCGCAGCGTGCGGCCAAGATCGGGGTTGCGCAGGATCTCTCCGACATTGCGCAGCTGCCCGTCTGGATGGAAATAGACGCGCCTGCCGGTTTCGGAAAACCGCAGCTTGTCCATGGTGTTGGCCTGCCCGTCGGCGGTCTGGTCCTTGGTCCAGTACCAGTGCATGTGCGGGCGGATCTTGAAGCCGTCCTCGGCATAGCGGATGGCGGGCGCGATCAGGTCGGCCCAGTCCCAGCTGCCATACTCGCGCAGCGCCGTCTCGTACCCCTTGAGCGAGCCGGGCGTGCAGCAGGCGAGATAGCCGATTTCGGAGATGTTGTTTTCGAGGATGAAGCCGAACCCGTCGCGGCTCTGGCCCTTGAGCTTGTCGAGCCACATGTCCGGGGTCGCGGCGGCGGGCGCCAGCGCGTAGAATTCGAGGATCTCGTGCAGGCCGCGGCTTGGCATATAGACCTGCATCGAGCCGAAGCCGCCGATGCCCGACATCTGCGGATCGACCACGCCCTGCACGAAGGCGCAGGCCAGCGCCGCGTCGACGGCATTGCCGCCGCGCTCCAGCACCTCGGCCCCGGCCTCGACGGCTTCGGGCTGCGGCGCCACGATGGTGGCGTTGCGGATCATGCGCGCATCTCCTTCAGCGTGCGGGTCAGGAAGGCCTTGACGGGCCCAAGGCATTTGAGCCGGTCATGGGACACGCCGGGCACCTCGTCGAAGGTGACGCGGACGCCCGCCGCCTCGAAGGATTTCTGCAGGCTGCGCAGCCGTTCCGGCCGGGTCGCGCCCGCGTCATTGGCGCCCTCGATGTAATAAGTGGCGCCGGGCTTGTGGGTGATCTCCCATGTCTCGAGATCGAGCCCGCCCACGACCATCTGCACCGGCACCTTTGCCAGCGCTGCGGCATCGAAGGGGCGACCGAACTTTTCGGCCAGATCCCGAATGCCCACCCACCAGTCGCGGTCCGGGTCAAGCAGCGTCACCGATCCCGGCGCGCCGATGCAGGCGGCCCACAGCTTTTCCGGGTGCAGGATGGCGAAGCGATGGGTGAAATGCCCGCCGCCGGAATAGCCGAACATGGCGAATTGCGACCAGTCCTGACCGTATTTTTCGGCCATCTCGGCCACCATGGCCAGCACCACCTCGTCGTAGCGGATGTCGCCCTCGCGCATGTATTTGTAGCCCGAGCGTGCGCCGTCGCCGCGCACGTTCACCGGAAAGATCGGGCAGAGAATGGCGCAGTCATTGTAGAGCCCGAATTCGGCAAAGCCGTCGCGGAATTCCAGCGCCGAGGTGCGTCCGGTGCCGTGCACCGCGACCAGCAGGTCGACCTTGCGCCCCTCTGCGGCGGCGGGGGGGACGTAAAGCAGCATGTGAAACCGCGGATCGGCGCTGGAGGCGAAGATCGCCGTGTCGCCATAGTCGTAAATCGCGCGGGCGCGCTCTGTGGCGCCGCCCGGTGCAAGCTCCTGCATGGGATCTCCTGTGGGGGAAGGGTCGTCCGTGCCGCGTGGGAGGGCGCGGCAAAAGGCGGGGGGCAGCACCTGCCGCCCCCCGCAGTCGGGGAGTTATTCGACGCTGCCGTGCACCTCGTAGGCGAGCGTGTACTTGTCGCTGCGCGGGGTGAACTCGATGCTGCTCTTGGCGCCCAGAACCACGTTTTCGTAATGCATGGGCAGCAGCCACGTATCGTTGAAGGTCAGTGCAGAGACCTGCTGCAGCAGCGGTTCGCGGTCCGCCTCGTCAAGCGTCGAGGTCGCCTGTTCCAGCAGGTCGTTGATCTCGGTCACGTTGATGCCGCCGCCGTTGTAGCGGCCCGTGCCCTTGTCGGCATCGCGGCCCGCGACCACCGCCAGCGCCGGGTTCGACACCTCGCCGGTGTTCACGCCCCAGGAACCGAGGAACAGCGAATATTCTCCGTCCGAATAATTGTTGGAATAGACCGACCACGGCATCACTTCGACCTTGGTGTCGATGCCGATGCGGCTCAGCATCTGGCCTGCGGCCTGCAGCACCTCGCTGTCATTCACATAACGCCCGGACGGGCCGTGGATGGTCATCCCGAAGCCGTCGGGATACCCCGCCTCGGCCAGCAGCGCCTTGGCGCCTTCGGGATCATAGGCGACGTTCCCGACCTCGTCGGAATGGCCAAAGAAGCCTTCGGCCACGTATTGATGCGCCACGGTGCCGTTTTTCTGCATCACGCGGTCCACGATGGCCTCGCGGTTCATCGCCATCAGCAGCGCTTTGCGCACCCGTGCATCCTTGAACGGGTTGCTGTCCAGCGGCGTGCCATCCTTGGCGGTGACGAAGGGCGACACGTCGCGCGACACGTCCATGCCCAGATAGACCAGCCGGGTCGACTGGCCGCGGATCACCTCGAGCCCGTCGCTGGACTCGACCCGGGCGACCCCCTCGGCGGGCAGGTTCTCGATCAGGTCCAGATCGCCCGCCAGCAGCGAGGCAAGGCGGCCACCGTCATCGGGCACAAGCCGCAGCGTGACCTTGCTCCATTCCGAGGGGCCGTCGAATTAGTCGTCGTTGCGCTCCAGCTCGATGCGGTCGCCGGGGGTGTAGGAGACCAGCTTGAACGGGCCGGTGCCCACGGCGGCGGGGCCGTTTTCGAACTCGGCGACACCGGCCTCGGCATAGTCGGAGCTGATGATGCGGATCCGGCTCAGCGAGTTGAGGATCATCGGATCGGGCGCCGTTGTTTCCACCACGACCGTATGCGGATCCTCGGCGGTGACTTCGGCGATGTTGCGGGTATAGGCGGCGAAGGCCTGGCTTTCCTTGTCGCGGGCGCGGATCAGCGAGGCGATCACGTCCTCGGCGTCAAAGGCCGAGCCGTCGTGAAAGGTCACGCCCTCGCGCAGTTTGAAGCGCCAGTGCGTGTCATCGACGATCTCCCATTCTGAGGCCAGCTGCGGCTTGTTCTCGGCGGAGCCGCCCCGGTTGATCAGGCTGTCCCAGATGTGGCGGCTGGCGGCGTTGTTCGGCGAATTCGAATCCTCGTGCGGATCAAGCGAGGTGATCGGGGCAGCCATGCCGATGGACAGATGCGCCTCTTGAGCAAAAGCCGGGCTGGCAGTGGCGGCGACCAGGGCGAGGACGGAGCCATGGAAGCGGCGCCGGGTCATGGAATGCATCAATGTCAGGTTCCCTTGCTGGATGTCTGCCCGCCTTCGGCTGGGCGTTTTGATCGGGATGTGGCCATCGCCGATGCCCCGACAAAACGAAACGTGAGGCCTATGTGTCAATTTTATTTTACGCTTGTTTCGTTAAATGAAACGCATAAGTTCACTGGTAGAAAGCAATTTCCAGGCGAGGCGAGATGCAGGATTATATAGTCAAATCAGTAGATAAAGCGATTGACCTGCTGATGGCCGTTGCGCGCAAGCCGAACATTGGCGTAACGGAACTGGCGAAAAAAACCGGGGTGACCAAGTCCCGTGCCTTCCGTCTGTTACACACAATGGAACAGCGCAAGATCATCAAACGGACCAGTGAAAGCACCTATGGGCTGGGAGAGGCCATGCTGGTGCTTGGCATCACGGCCAGCACCCAGACCGATGTGATTCGTCTTGCCACCCCGATCCTCGAGGAACTTTGCCAGCGGGTGAACGAGACGGTGCAGCTGCGCATCGTCGACGGGCTTGATGCGCTCTGCATCGCCAAGGCGGAGCCGTCGCGCGATCTGCGGGTGCATGCGAATGTGGGGCGCCGCAGGCCGCTTTATGCCGGATCTCCGAAATGTCTGCTGGCCTTCCAGCCGCAGGAGTTCATCGACCGCTGCGTGCCGCTGAAGCCGCCAGCGCTGACCGCGCACACGCCCAAATCCCGCGCCGCCATTCTGGAAGAGCTGACAAAAATCCGCAGGCAGGGCTATTGCGTCAGCCGTGGCGAGGTCAGCGACCATCAGGTGTCCTGCGCGGCCCCGGTCTTTGCGCTCGACAATTCCGTGGTGGCGACGATCCATGTGGTGGCCCCGGCCTTCCGCATCCGCGAGTCGGAGCTGGAGCACATCATCCGCATCGCCACCTCCGCCGCGCAGCGGCTGTCGCGGGCGCTTGGCTGGTCCGAAGACGAGGCGGCGGTCTGAGGGCTCAGGCGCTGTCGAGCGGCAGGGAAAACCCGGTCTTGACCCGGTCCATGACGGCGCTGGTGCGAAAGCGCAGGATGTTGTCTTCGGCAAAGAAATGACGGCGGGTGAAGGCGTCGTAATCGGCCATGTCGCGGGCGGAGAGGATCAGGATAAAATCCGCGTTTCCGGTGACATAGTAGCACTGCATCACTTCGGGCGCGGCCTGCATCGCGGTCTTGAACCGGTCCAGATCCGCCTTGCGTTCGTTCTGCAGCGTCACCTCGACGATCAGGATCAGCCCGCGCCCGACCCGCGCAGGATCCAGCACGGCGATCTCGGCCTCGATGATGCCGCTGGCGCGCAGCCGCGCCAGCCGTTTGCGGCAGGCATCGGGCGACAGTGCCACCTGTTCTGACAGGGCTTCGGCGGTGGCGCGGGCATTCCGCTGCAACGCCTCGAGGAGGAGGGCATCAAATCTGTCCATGCGGCAGGGATCGCGCAGAATCGTCCCAAAGCGAAGCAGGAACTGCCGCCCGGTCCGGAAATGCGCGCGGTTCGCGCCTGCCGGTCCGGAAACCGGCCCAAGGGTGGCGCAGATTTCCGGAACCGGCAGCCGCGTCTGCGCTAGGCTCTGGAACAGTGAAAGGAGCTACTCATGGTGCATATCTTCCGGAACCCGTGGCGCGGCGAAGGGCTTGACGAGGCGGGGCTGCTGCCGCTGGCAGAGGCGGGCGACGTGGCGGCCCTGCTGCAGCGCTGTCCGGCCCATGCGGCGACCCCCCTGCGTCCCGCGCCGGATCTGGCGGCAGAGCTTGGGATCGCGGCGCTGTGGCTGAAGGACGAGCGCGCGCGCATGGGGCTGGGCAGCTTCAAGGCGCTTGGCGCCGCCCATGCCATCGCGCGCGAGGCGGCAGCGACCGGGGCAGAGGATCTGCGCCATGCGCTGCGGGGGCGGGTCTATGTCACCGCCAGCGCGGGCAATCACGGCCTTTCCGTGGCGGCGGGCGCCCGGCTTTTTGGCGCGCGCGCGGTGATCCATCTGGCCGAGACCGTGCCGGACGCCTTTGCCACCCGGCTGCAGGACAAGGGGGCCGAGGTGGTGCGCTCCGGCGCCACGTATGAGGACAGCATGCGGGAAGCCGCCCGCGCGGCGGAGGTGCAGGGCTGGACACTGCTGTCGGACAGTTCATGGCCGGGATATACCGAGCTGCCCCTGCGCGTGATGGAAGGCTATCTGCAGCTGGCCGCCGAGGCTGCCGCGCAGATCGACGCGCCGCCGACCCATATCCTGCTGCAGGCCGGGGTGGGCGGGCTCGCCGCTGCCGTGGCCGCCCATGCGCGGCATGTCTGGGGGCAGGCGCCGCAGATCGTGGTGGTGGAGCCCGAGGCGGCCCCGGCGCTGCGCGACAGCCTGCGCGCGGGCCGGGTGGTGGACACGCAGGGCCCCATTTCGATCATGGGGCGGCTCGACTGCAAGACGCCGTCGCTAATCGCGCTCAACGGGCTGGCGCGCGATGCCGACGCGATCGCCACCATTTCGGAGGAGGAGGCGCAGCGCGGCGTCGACCTGCTGGCCCGGCACGGCCTTGCCACGACCGCCTCCGGTGGGGCCGGGGTCGCGGCGCTGCTGGCGGGGCTCGACCTGCCCCCCGACGCGCGGGTGCTGGCCATCCTTAGCGAGGGGCCGGAACTGGGCTGACCGCGCGCGGCCTTTGTGGCGGTCAGGCGAAGCGCTTGGCCCCCGCCACACAAAGACCGACAAGCGCCGTGACCACGATCATCGACCCTGCCACCGGCTCGCCCAGAAGCAGGCCCGCCAGCGCCAGACCGAAGAAGGGCTGCAGCAGCTGCAGCTGGCCCACGCCCGCGATCCCGCCAAGCGCGAGACCGCGATACCAGAACATAAATCCCACCAGCATGCTGAAGACCGACACATAGCCAAGCCCCAGCCATTCCGGCAGGCTGACCTCTGAAAACCCCGCGGGCCAGCTGGCCAGCATCACCGCAGCCATGCCCGGCAGCGCCAGCACCAGCGCCCAGGAGATCACCTGCCAGCCTCCCAGACGGCGGGACAGGGTGGCGCCTTCGGCATAGCCCAGACCGCAGATCAGGATGGCGCCCAGCATCAGCAGGGTGCCGGTCAGCGTGCCGCCATCCCCCTGCCATCCGGCAAACAGCGCCACGGCAAGGCTTCCGGCACAGGAGAACAGCCAGAAGACGGGGCGGGGCCGCTCCCTGCCGCGCAGCACGCCGAAAAGGGCTGTGGCGAGCGGCAGCAGCCCGATAAAGACGATGGACTGCGCCGACGTGATGTGGCGCAGCGCCAGCGCCGTCAGCAGCGGAAAGCCCACGACCACCCCCGCAGCGGTAAGGGCAAGCGGGACAAGGTCGCGCCGCTGCGGCCATGCCTGACGCAGCAGCAGCAGAAGCGCAGCCCCCAGCAGGGCGGCGATCACCGCCCGGGCGGAGGTCAGGAACAGCGGGCTGAAGCCCCCGACCGCGACCCGCGTCGCCGGAAGCGAGCCGCTGAATATGATCACCCCGAGCATCCCGCTGCCCCAGCCCGCACCTGTCTGCGTCATCACCTGCTCCTTGTGGTTCCTTCCCGGATAGGGATTTGCCGCTGGCGGGGACAGGGACAGACCCATACAATTGCGCCAAACTGTATGGATCGCACGAAGGATACACTTGGCCCCATGGCACAGGCATCGCGCACGGCAGAGGTGATGGAGGCGATCCGCCGCAGGCTGGCGACACGCGCCCTTGCCCCCGGAGAGCGTCTGCCCTCGATCCGGCGGTTCGCGGCGGTGATGGGAGTGTCACCCTCGACGGTGGTCGAAGCCTATGACCGGCTGGCCGCCGAGGGGGTGATCCGGTCCCGCCCGGGGTCGGGCTTTTATGTGGTGGGGGTGGCGCCCTCGTTGGATCTGCGGGCGCCGGGGCCGCAGCGCGACCGCGCGGTGGATCCGTTCTGGGTCTCGCGCCAGTCGCTGGATGCCGGGGCCGGGGTGCTGAAACCCGGATGCGGCTGGCTGCCCCCGGACTGGATGCCGCAGACCGCGCTGCGGCGGGCGCTGCGCCAGCTTGCCCGTGCCCCCGACGCGCTGCTGGCCGAATATGGCAGCAGCCTTGGCCCGCCCCGGCTGCGCCGCATCCTTGCCCGCCACTGCGCCGAGGAAGGGCTGGAGATCGGCCCCGACGCGCTTCTGCTGACGCCCTCCGGGTCGCAGTCCATCGACCTTGTCTGCCGCTATCTGCTGCGCCCCGGCGACACGGTGCTGGTGGATGACCCCTGCTATTTCAATTTTCAGGCGCTGCTGCGGGTCCACAAGGTGCGGATCGTCTCTGTGCCGTTCACGGCCTCGGGGCCGGATCTGGACCTGTTCGCGGCGGCGCTGGCCGAGCATCGGCCCCGGCTCTACATCACCAATTCCGCGCTGCACAATCCCACCGGCGGCACGCTCACGGCGCAGACCGCGCATCGGCTGCTGGTGCTGGCGGGGGCGCATGACCTGACCGTGATCGAGGACGAAACCTTTGCCGCGCTGGAGCCCGAACCGTCGCCGCGCCTTGCCGTGCTGGACGGGCTGGAGCGGGTCATCCGCATCGGCAGCTTTTCCAAGACGCTGTCGGCTGCCGCCCGCTGCGGCTATGTCGCGGGCCCGCCCGACCTGATCGCCGCGCTGACCGATCTGCAGGTGGCCACCAATTTTGGCGGGCCAAGTGTAGCGGCGCGCCAGCTTCCGGACATAGCTACAACAACTTCCGGACGGAAATTTTTTCCCGGTGCTGATTGATGTCAGGGAAGGCTAGCCGGTGCTTCTGGAGAGTTGACGGTGGCAGCAACCGTCAACTCCATTTTTTCGCGGACGGACGTCAGCACCCGCCGTAGTTTTTGTTCCCGCTTGCCGTGATGGTATAGGCGCCGCCACGCGGCCCCACTACCAGCACGGCATAGGCGTCGAGATAGTGCCGCGAGAGCGCGGTGAGGAGCGCGGGGATCATGTCATGCGTCGATCGTCAGGCCCTTGCCTGCGGCGAAGGCCACGAGCCCCCGGCGGTAGGCTACCATCTCGTCATCACTCATCGCCCGCGTGTGGAAACCGAGGAACGCAATGCTCGCGCCAATGCCCTGAGTGGTGCTGTTCTTCCCGAACTGACAAAAATCTGCGGTGCCGCTCGGGTCAGCGCCCAACTCGGCATAGGTTTTCGAGGCGAGCTGTCCGTTCCGCCCCACCGCAGCGACGCCATCTTCCCGAACCGTGAACACCAGCGCCCTCCATCCGGAGTCGATCCCGGAGCCATCAGCGCTCAGTGGCACGATTCCGGAGGTGCTGCCCAGTGGGGGGTAGAAGACCTGAGCGTTCG
>NZ_JAYKSL010000003.1:0-38761 GCF_035481585.1 Salipiger marinus
ACGAAGGCAAATCCATCCGCGCCGTGGTGGAATTCTGAGCCATCTTCTGCCGCAGGGCGCGCCCGCGCGCCTTGCGGCAGGACTTGCCGCGCGCCCGCGCCGCCGCATATCCCGCAGCATGGATGAAGGCATGTCCCCATGAGCAGGCTCGGCGCGGTGCGCGAGCTTTACGAAGGCACCTCGGACCGGGCGCATCGCTTCCGCTATGCGCTGCTGGCCTTTGACATCGCGACGATCATCTATGTGATCGCCACATCCTTCAGCCAGCACGGCCCGCTGATCCGCGGCGTGGATACCGCGTTCGGCGTGGTCATTCTGGTCGATTTCCTCGCAAGGCTGCTGATCGAACGGCAGAAGATGCGGTTTTTCCTGCGCTTCGCCACGCTGGCCGATCTGGTGGCGATGCTGTCCTTCCTTGCGCCGCTCACCGGCGAGGGCCTGGGCTTTCTGCGGGTGTTGCGCACGCTGCGGCTGCTGCACAGCTACCAGCTGACCACGCGGCTGCGGCGGGATATCCCGTTCCTGCGCAACAACAGCGAGGTGCTGATGGCGGGCACCAATCTGGGGGTCTTCCTGTTCGTGATGACCGGGCTGATCTATGCCACGCAGTTCCGCAGCAATCCCGACATCTCCAACTATCTGGACGCGCTCTATTTTACCGTCACCACGCTGACCACCACCGGCTTTGGCGACATCGTGCTGCCGGGCACATGGGGGCGGCTGATCTCGGTGGTGGTGATGATCTTTGGCGTTACGCTGTTCCTGCGGCTGGCGCAGGTGCTGTTCCGCCCGTCGAAAGTGCGCGAGGAATGCCACAGCTGCGGGCTGAGCCTGCATGACGCCGATGCCGTGCATTGCAAGCATTGCGGATCGGTCATCCATATCGATACAGAGGGCCAGCCATGACCGACACATCCTGCCTTCGCCCCGCCACCCCTGCCGATCACGACGCGCTCTGGCAGATGCTGGGGCCGGTGTTCCGCGCGGGCGACACCTATGCCATCGATCCCGACATCTCGCGCGAGGCGGCGCTGGCCTACTGGACCGGGCCCGAACGCCATGTCTTCGTGCTGGACGAGGGCGGGGTGCTGGGCAGCTACTACCTTCAGCGCAACCAGAAGGGCGGCGGGTCGCATGTGTGCAACTGCGGCTTCGTCACCCATCCGGGGGCCCGGGGCCGGGGCGTGGCAAGGCGGATGCTGGCCCATGCCCTCGACACGGCGCGCGGCCTTGGCTTTCGCGCAATGCAATTCAATTTTGTGGTTTCGACCAACACCCGCGCGGTGCAGACTTGGCAGCGTGCCGGGTTCGACATCGTCGGGCGCCTGCCGCAGGCCTTCCATCACCCGCAGGACGGGTATGTGGATGCGCTTGTGATGTTCCGGGCGCTTGGGGCGGACCCCTCCGAAGGAGACGACACATGACCGATACGACCCGCCTTCTGGCGATCCTGATCGACGCCGACAACACCTCGCCGAAATACACCCGCGCCATCTTTGACGAGATCGCCAGCCTTGGCGAGGCCAGCGTGCGGCGCTGTTACGGCGATTTTTCCAGCAGCCAGATGGCGGGCTGGTCCAAGGTGACGGCGGAATTCGGGCTGGTCCCGCATCACCAGCCCGCCAATACCGTCGGCAAGAACGCCTCTGACATCGCGCTGGTGATCGATGCGATGGATCTGATGCATACCGGCCGCTTCGACGGCTTCGTGCTGGTCAGTTCCGACAGCGATTTCACCCGGCTCGCCAGCCGCATCCGGGAACAGGGTCTGGATGTCTATGGCATGGGCATGCAGAAAACCCCGGATGCCTTCCGCAAGGCCTGCAAACGGTTCATCTTTCTGGAAAACCTCGGCGGCGCCCCGGAAAAGACCGAAGGGGCCAAGCCCGCGCAGACCAGTGGCGGGCTGGACGAGGCGCGCAAGCTGATCTTCACCGCCATGGATGGCATCGAACAGGATGACGACTGGTACACCCTTGGCCAGCTTGGCCAGTTCATCACCGCCGCCAATCCCGATTTCGACACGCGCAGCTACGGCAAGCGCAAGCTCTCTGATCTGGTGGCGGAGCTGAAAGTGTTCGAGACCAAGCGCGGCCCGGGCAACCAGCTTCTGGTGCGCCGGATCGACTGATCAGCGCCCGTAGCGCGCGAGGAAGGTGGCCACCGCGCCCTCGACCACGCGCGCGATTTCGGCCTCGGTGAAGCTGACGCGCAGGCCAAAGACCAGCTTGGCCCACAGATCGGCCTTGCACAGCTCCACGAACTGGTCGGCGGCCAGGTCCGGATCGGGCGTGTGCAGCTCGCCCCGCGCCGCCGCCGCCGCCATATAGTCCAGCAGCTTACGCTTCATCAGCATCGGGCCGCTCTGGTAGAATTTCTGCCCCAGATCGGGAAAGCGGTCGGCTTCGGCGACGCAGATGCGAAAGATGCGCTGCCCCATATCGGACAGCACGAAGCCCAGAAAGCTGCGCGCGACGCGGGGCAGGACCTCGGCGGGGGGACGGCCCGACTCGATGGTCATCAGCGCCTCGTCCGCCTGCCGCTGGCACTGGCGCGTGGCCATTTCCATGAACAGCAGCCGTTTGTCCGGAAAATAGCTGTAGAGCGTGGCCTTGGACACACCCGCAGCGCGCGCGATGTCATCGACATTGGCGCCCTCGAAGCCGTCGCGCAGGAAGACCTCGCGCGCGCCTTCCAGCACCTGATCGAACTTGCGCCCGCGCCGCACCGCCGCCGTCTCGGTCCCCATCCAGAAACTCCCTTGCTGGGCAATCTTAAACCGAACGGTTCAGTGCGGGCAACCCGGCCCCCGCGACGCTTTGACCATTGCCGATCGCAAATCGGCCTGTATATTAGAATCATTCTAAACAAGAGGCTGACATGCGCTTTTTTCCCCACAGGCGCCGGTTCGACGATCTGAGCGAGCAGGAAATCCTCGCGCTCGCCATCTCCTCGGAAGAGGACGACGCCCGCATCTACCGCAGCTATGCCGAACGCCTGCGCCCGGATCATCCCGACACGGCCCGCGTCTTTGACGGCATGGCCGAGGAGGAAGACGGCCACCGGCAGGCGCTGATCGCGGCGCACCGCATCCGGTTCGGCGAGGTCATCCCGCTGATCCGCCGCGACCATGTGGCGGGGTATTATCCCCGCCGTCCGGTCTGGCTGATGACCAACCTGTCACTCGACCGGATCCGCGAGGAGGCCGCCGGGATGGAGCGGGACGCCTGCCGCTTCTATCAGGAGGCCGCACAGCGCGTGACCGACGCCGCCACCCGCAAGCTTCTGGGCGATCTGGCCGTGGCCGAGGCCGGACACGAAGCCCGCGCCGAGGATCTGGCCCAGACGCATCTGAGCCCGGATGTCCGCGCGGCGGAGGACCGCAGCGCGCACCGCCAGTTCGTGCTGACCTGGGTGCAGCCCGGCCTCGCCGGGCTCATGGATGGCTCGGTCTCGACGCTGGCGCCGATCTTTGCGGTGGCCTTCGCCACGCAGGACACCTGGACGACGTTTCAGGTCGGGCTTGCCGCGTCGGTGGGGGCGGGGATCTCCATGGGCTTTACCGAAGCCGCCTCGGATGATGGCGCGCTGTCGGGCCGCGGCTCGCCGTTGAAACGCGGGCTCTCCTCGGGGGTGATGACCGCCGTGGGCGGGCTGGGCCATGCGCTGCCCTATCTGATCCCGCATTTCTGGACCGCGACCATCCTTGCCTGGGTCATTGTCTTTATCGAACTCTGGGCCATCGCGTGGATCCAGAACCGCTACATGGAAACGCCGTTCTTCCGCGCCGCGCTGCAGGTCGTGCTTGGCGGCGGGCTGGTGCTGGCGGCAGGGGTGCTGATCGGCAGCGGCTGAGCGTGGCCCATGCCCTCGCCCTGCGCAACGTCACACTCCGGCCTGCCTCCGGCGGGGATATTTGAGGTCAGAAGAAGCCTCCCCCCGCTTTTCTTCTGACCAGAAATATCCCGGGGGTCCGGGGGCAGCGCCCCCGGCCTGCCTCTCCCCGATAAGCTCTGGCAGCCGGGCCGCGCCCGTGGCAAACCAGAGCCCATGCGCAAGGCCAAGGGAGACGCGACATGACCCAGTTCGGCAAGGGCTGCCACCTGCACCTGATCGACGGATCGGCCTTCATCTTCCGCGCCTATCACGCGCTGCCGCCGCTCACGCGGAAATCCGACGGGCTGCCGATCGGGGCGGTCGCTGGCTTCTGCAACATGCTGCAGAAATACGTCGAGGACAGTTCCGGCCCCGAGGCGCCCACCCATGTGGCGGTGATCTTCGACAAGGGCAGCCACACCTTCCGCAACGACCTTTACGATCTCTACAAGGCCAACCGCGAGGCCATGCCCGAAGATCTGCGCCCGCAGATCCCGCTGACCCGCCGCGCCACCGAAGCCTTCAACATCGCCTGCAAGGAACTGGAAGGCTACGAGGCCGATGACATCATCGCCACGCTGGCCTGTCAGGCGCGCGAGGCGGGCGGGCGCGTCACCATCATCAGCTCCGACAAGGATCTGATGCAGCTGGTGGGCGACGGGGTGGAAATGCTCGACGCCATGAAGAACCGCCGCATCGACCGCGACGGCGTGTTCGAGAAATTCGGCGTCTGGCCGGAGCAGGTGGTGGACGTGCAGGCGCTTGCGGGCGATTCCGTCGACAACGTGCCCGGTGCTCCGGGCATCGGCATCAAGACCGCAGCACAGCTCATTTCCGAATATGGCACGCTGGAGGCGCTGCTGGACCGCGCGGCGGAGATCAAGCAGCCGAAGCGCCGCGAGACCCTGATCGAAAAGCGCGCCCAGATCGAGATGTCGAAACGGCTGGTGCAGCTCGACTGCGCCACGCCGCTGGATTTTACGCTGGACGATCTGGAAGTGCGCGAGCCCGATCCGCAGCGCCTGCTGACCTTTCTGGCGGAGATGGAATTCCGCACCCTGTCGAAGCGCATCGCCGATGCGCTGGGGACCGAGCCGCCGGTGATCGCCGAGGCGCCGCAGGCTGCCGAGGGCGCGCCTGAGACGGCCCCGGATCTGCCCGCCATCGACCCCGAGGGGTATGTCTGGGTCAGGGATGCCGCCGAACTGGCGGCATGGATCGCCGAGGCGCGGGATCTGGGCTGGGTGGCGGTGGATACCGAAACCACCGGGCTCAACGAAATGACCTGCGATCTGGTGGGGGTGTCGCTGTGCTCTGTGGCGGGGCGGGCCTGTTACATCCCGCTGGGCCACAAGCTGGGGCAGGGCGGCGATCTGTTTGGCGGCGGCGATCTGGCCGAGGGGCAGATGCCGCTGCAGCAGGCGCTGGATCTGCTGAAGCCGCTGCTGGAGGATCCTGCGGTCCTGAAGATCGGGCAGAACATGAAATACGATGCCAAGGTGCTGGCGCGCTACGGCATCGCGGTGGCGCCCATCGATGACACCATGCTGATCTCTTATGCGCTGCATGCCGGGATGCACGGGCATGGCATGGATGCGCTGTCCGAACGGTATCTGTCGCACACGCCGATCCCGATCAAACCGCTGCTGGGGTCGGGCAAGAACCAGATCACCTTTGCCGAAGTGCCGATTGCCGAGGCGGTGAAATACGCCGCCGAGGATGCCGACATCACCCTTCGGCTGTGGCAGGTGCTGAAGCCGCGCCTGCACCGCGCCCATGTCACCCGGGTTTATGAGGGGCTGGAACGCCCGCTGGTGCCGGTTCTGGCGCAGATGGAAATGCACGGGGTGCAGGTCGACCGCGCCACGCTGTCGCGCATGTCGGGCGCCTTTGCGCAGAAAATGGCGCAGCTTGAGGAAGAGATCCACGCGCTGGCGGGCGAGACCTTCAACGTGGGGTCGCCGAAACAGCTGGGTGAAATCCTCTTTGACAAGATGGGGATCGAAGGCGGCAAGAAGGGCAAGACCGGCGCCTATGCCACCGGGGCGGACGTGCTGGAGGATCTGGCGACCGAACACGAACTGCCCGCGCGGGTGCTGGACTGGCGGCAGCTGTCCAAGCTGAAATCCACCTATACCGATGCGCTGCAGGAGCATATCAACCCCGAAACCGGGCGGGTGCATACCTCTTACAGCATCGCGGGGGCGAATACCGGGCGGCTTGCCTCGACCGAGCCCAACCTGCAGAACATCCCCGTGCGGTCCGAAGAGGGGCGCCGCATCCGCGAAGCCTTTGTCGCGCCCGAGGGCAAGCTGCTGGTCAGTCTCGATTACAGCCAGATCGAACTGCGCATCCTTGCGCATATGGCGCAGATCGACGCGCTGAAAGAGGCGTTCCGCGAAGGGCAGGACATCCACGCCATGACCGCGTCGGAAATGTTCGGCGTGCCCATGGACCAGATGACCTCGGAAGTGCGCAGGCGGGCCAAGGCCATCAACTTTGGCGTGATCTACGGCATTTCCGGCTTTGGTCTGGCGCGCAACCTGCGCATTCCCCGAGGCGAGGCGCAGGCCTTCATCGACCGCTATTTCGAACGGTTCCCGGGCATCAAGACCTATATGGACGACACCATCGCCTTTGCCAAAGCCCATGACCGGGTGGAGACGCTGTTTGGCCGGGTGATCCACACGCCGGAAATCAACGCCAAGGGGCCACAATCGGGCTTTGCCCGCCGCGCCGCCATCAACGCGCCGATTCAGGGCACGGCGGCGGACATCATCCGCCGCGCCATGGTCCGCATGCCGGAGGCGATCCGCGACCTGCCCGCCAAGATGCTGCTGCAGGTGCATGACGAACTGCTGTTCGAGGTCGAGGAAGATGCCGTCGAGCCGCTGATCGCCGCCGCGCGCGAGGTGATGGAAGCGGCGGCCGAGCCGGTGGTGAAGCTCGACGTGCCGCTGATCGTCGATGCGGGGCAGGGCCGCAGCTGGGCTGAGGCGCATTAAGCGCGTCCCGGCGGGGTCCGGCCCCGCCGGGATCCGCGGTCAGATCAGGCCGTTGTCGCGGAACAGCGCCTGCAGATCCGTCTCCGGGCGCGGGCCCATATGGCTGATGACCTCGGTGGCGGCGACGGTGCCCATGCGGCCCGCCTTGGCCATGTCGGCCCCGGTCACCAGCCCGTAAAGAAAGCCCGCCGCGAACTGGTCGCCGGCGCCGGTCGCATCCACCGGCGTGATCTTGGTCACCGGCACGTCAGTGCGCTGGCCGTCCCGGATGATGGTCACGCCGTCGCCCGAGCGGGTGCAGATCACCAGCGGGCAGATCGCGGCGACGCGGGCCAGATCGGCGTCAAGGTCATTGTCCTGAAACAGCGACCGGATCTCGGCCTCGTTGCCGATGACAAAATCCAGCTCGTGTTCGATCAGGCGCAGGAAATCGGCGCGGTGGCGTTCCACGCAGAACGGGTCGGAAATGGCGATGCCCGCCTTGCCGCCCGCCGCGCGACAGGCGCGCGCGGTGCGGATGAAGGCCTCCTTGCCCTTGTCCTTGTCGAACAGGTAGCCCTCCAGAAACACCACCTCGGCCTCGGCGGCCACGTCTTCGGCCACGTCCTCCGGGCCCAGTTCGGCGGAGATGCCCAGATAGGTGTTCATCGACCGCTCGCCATCGGGCGACACGAAGATCATGCTGCGCGAGGTGGGCAGTTCGCCCCCCGGCACTGGCGGATTGACGAAGGCGGTGCCGTCCGCCTCCATCGCCTGTGCATAGAAGCGCCCCAGCGCATCGTCATGGACGCGCCCGATAAAGGCGGTGCGCAGGCCCAGATTGCCAAGGCCCGCCAGCGTGTTGGCCACCGATCCGCCGGGCGCCTGCACGCGGCTTTCCATGGCGCCATACAGAACTTCGGCGCGGTCGCGTTCGATCAGCTGCATGATGCCCTTGGTGATGCCCATATGCTCCAGAAAGGAGTCATCGGCCCGGGTCAGCACGTCGACGATGGCGTTGCCGATGCCGACAACCTGGTATTTCTTCATGGAGTCTTGTCCTCGAACTGGCAAAGGTCACGGATCAGGCAGGCATTGCATTTCGGCTTGCGGGCCACGCAGGTATAGCGGCCGTGCAGGATCAGCCAGTGATGCGCATGCTGCTGGAAATCCACGGGAATGTTGTCTTCTATGGCGCGTTCCACCGCCACCACGTCGCGCCCGGGGCAGATGCCGGTGCGGTTGCCGACGCGGAAGATATGGGTGTCCACCGCCTGCGCGGGATAGCGCCACCACATGTTCAGCACCACATTGGCGGTCTTGCGCCCGACGCCGGGCAGGCTTTCCAGCGCGGCACGGGAACAGGGCACGACGCCGTCATAGTCTTCGACCAGAATGCGGCTCAGCTTGATGACGTTCTTGGCCTTGTTGCGGTAAAGCCCGATCGTGCGGATATGCTCGATCACGCCCTCCTCGCCAAGCGCCAGCATCTTTTCCGGCGTGTCGGCGATGCGGAACAGCTCGCGCGTGGCGCGGTTCACGCCGATATCGGTGGCCTGCGCGGACAGCGCCACCGCCACCACCAGCGTGAAGGCGTTGACGTGATCCAGCTCTCCCTTCGGTTCCGGCTCTGCCGTCTGGAAGCGGGTGAAGATCTCGCGAAGCGTATGGTAATCAAGCTGTCTGGCCATGCCCGCTGCTATGCCCGTCCTTGGCCTGCGGGGCAAGCGTCTGGCCGCCACAGGGTTGACGCGGTGATAGCGCAGGAAGCGGGTCGCGGGCACGCGGGGCTGGGGCTAAGATGACAGGGCCCGCCCGAGGAGAACCGACATGACCGACATGACAGAGATGCAGACCGGCTATCATTACGGCGTGATGCGCCGCGCCATCGCGCTGGTCGATGCAGGCAGCCCGCAGATGACGCTGGAGGATCTGGCGCAGCAGATGGGCATGAGCCCGGCGCATTTCCAGCGGCTGTTTTCCCGCTGGGCCGGGGTGTCGCCGAAGCGGTTCCAGCAATATCTGACGCTGGGCCATGCCAAGGCGCTGCTGACGGAGCGGTTTTCCACGCTGGAGGCGGCGCACGGCGCGGGCCTGTCGGGCAGCGGGCGGCTGCATGACCTGTTCCTGCGCTGGGAGGCGATGAGCCCCGGCGAATTCGCGCGCGGCGGTGACGGGCTGCGCATCCGCTGGGGGCTGTTCGACAGCCCCTTCGGCCCGGCGCTGGTCATGGGCACCGACCGTGGCATCTGTGGCATGGGCTTTGCTGCGGAAACCGGCGCGCAGGCGGCCTTTGCCGATCTTGCGGCGCGCTGGCCCCGGGCGGAGTATGTCGAGGATGCCGAAGCACTGCGGCCATGGGCCGAGCGCGCCCTTGGCGCAACCGGGGAAGGGCCGCTGCCGCTTTACCTCATGGGGGGGCCGTTCCAGATCAAGGTCTGGGAGGCGCTGATGCGGATCCCGTCCGGCCATGTCACCACCTATTCCGAAATCGCGCAGGCCATCGGCCATCCGAACGCGGTGCGGGCTGTGGGCACGGCGGTGGGCCGCAATCCGGTGTCGCTGCTGATCCCCTGCCACCGCGCGCTGCGCAAATCCGGGGGCTTGGGCGGGTATCACTGGGGCCTGCCCGTCAAGCGTGCCATGCTGGCATGGGAATCGGCCCGCAGCGACGCCCATGCCTGAGCCATGGGCGGAGACCTGCCGAAAACGTGACACCCTGCCATTGGCGCAGGCAGGCTGCGGGCTATAGTGTCGCATAGTGCCCATTTGGGGGCAAATACAGACGAGGCAAGACGACCATGATCCGGGCCAGAACTCCGATTCTTCTTTCCATCGCCGCAGCCATGACGCTGTCGGCCTGCGCCGAGGGCCAGATGTTCTCGGAAACCGACCCCAACCGTCAGGCAAAGCAGGGGGCGCTGATCGGCGCCATCGGCGGTGCCGTGGCCGGGCGGGCCATCGGCGGCAACAATGATGACGCGCTGAAGAACTCGCTGGCCGGCGCCGTGGCCGGTGCGGCAGCAGGCGGTCTGATCGGCAACCAGCTGGACAAGCAGGAAGCCGAACTGCGCCAGCAGCTTGGCAACAATGTCGGCATCAACAACACCGGTGACCGCCTGATCGTGACCATGCCGCAGGACATCCTGTTCGCCACCGACAGCGCATCGCTGCGCGGCGACCTGCAGGCCGACATCCGCACCGTGGGCCGCAGCATCCTGCAATATCCGAACACCACCGTGCAGGTGGTCGGCCATACCGACAGTGACGGCGCCGCCGCCTACAACCAGAGCCTGTCGCAGCGCCGCGCGCAGGCCGTGGCCAGCGTGCTGATGCAGGAGGGTGTGCCCTCCTACCGCGTGCAGTCCATCGGTCGCGGCGAGGACCAGCCCATCGCGTCCAACCTGACGTCCGAAGGCAAGCAGCAGAACCGCCGGGTGGAAATCGTCATCCTGCCGAACGCCGCGTCCTGATCCACAGCGACACGCAGCAAGACAAAAGGCCCCCGCATCGCGGGGGCCTTTCTGCTGATGGAGAGAGCGAGAGAGAGCGGGACCGGATCAGCAGCCGGTCCCACGCAGGACAACCCGCACCGTGCGCATCAGGATGTGCAGATCGGTGCGGAAGGACAGGTCGCGCAGATAGGCGGCATCAAAGCCCGCGCGTTCGGCAAAGCTCGATTCGTTGCGCACCGAGGTCTGCCAGAAGCCGGTGATGCCGGGGCGCAGCGCGTAATAGGCGGTGCCGGGGTAAATCTCCTGCTGGTCGACCATCATCGGGCGCGGTCCGACCAGCGACATGTCTCCCACCAGGACGTTCCAGAGCTGCGGCAGCTCGTCCAGAGAGGATTTGCGGATCATCCGCCCGATCGGGGTGATGCGGGGATCATGGCGCAGCTTCTGCGTGCGGTTCCATTCCTCGCGGGCGGCGGGGTCGCAGGCCAGATGCTGCTCCAGCAGGGCATCGGCGTTGCTGACCATGGAGCGCAGCTTCCACATGTGGAAGATCCGGCCGTTCTGGCCCACGCGCTTCTGCAGGTAGAAGGGCGACTTGCCATCCAGCGCGATCAGCACGGCGAGCAGCAGCACCACGGTCAGGATGGGCAGCGCGCCGATCAGCACCAGCGCCACATCCAGAACCCGCTTGGCCGCGACGCGGTAGAACGCGGAACGCGGGGCCGAGAACAGGGCATCTTGAAGAAGTTGTTCGATTTCGGCCGACGGAAGCGGCTGGCGGATTTGCAAAGTCAATTTGACCTCCCAGAGCGTGCATCGCGGAAGAACAGAGGTCAGATCGAAAGTCGGATACCGGCAGGCCGCAGAAAGAGATGCCAGTGCCTGTATGCACTGCGCATGTGGAGCCGTTTTGCGAAGCTCCGGTGGGCCGTTGTGTCAGTTCCGAGCTGTCTTCAGCAGACCTATTGTTACTCCCAGGTGGAAGCACCAACCCCCAAGTGCCGTAGTCTCAGTATGTCCAAATTATGTTTTTTTGCTCGATCACATGCTTATGCCTCTGCTGCATACGCATCGTCAACACCACGTTTACGTCACAATCCTCGGGAGAGCGTCAGACGCGGTCAGAGCGAAGAAATTCAGCCATTTCAGGCAGGAAAGCGGCGGGGCCGAGCGGGCTTCGGAAGGGAGAAGCGGCCAGACTGCCATCAGATTTGAGGCTCTGAAGCGAGGCAATTAAGGAAACAATAAGACGGAAAGTGGCGCGCGATTTCACCCGCCGCAGGGGGCAATCCTGAGCGTTGTTAAGGTTTGTTTCGAAAATTCGATGGCCCCGTCGCAAGCTATGTCAGAAGACATATGCCAGCTTGGAAACAGCGCGCGGGGGCGGCGAGGCTTTGCGCCTGCGCAGCGGCCCCAGATCCGGCAGGCGGCGGCGCTGACACGCTTAAGCAGAGCAGCAATTATCACGAAATATTTCAAATTGGGCCGATCCAGCCGGATCATGTCCGAATCGAGGCGCTTTGCCGCCCCGCGTCCGCCGCAATGCGCCCGAATTTGGTCGAAATCAGACGCGGGCTCCGTGCGATTGTGGCGCGCGTCGCGGTTGCCTCGGCCCCTGCGCGGGAATATGTCCGAGGCAGGCAGAGGCGCATCACGAAAGGCTCCGGCATGGCGAACCATCTTTATCAGGGCGACCTTCCCGACGGGCTGGATCTGGGGCCGGTTGTCGCCATCGACTGCGAGACGATGGGCCTGAACCCGCATCGCGACCGGCTCTGCGTGGTGCAGCTGTCCGGCGGGGATGGCTCGGCGCATCTGGTGCAGGTCGCGATCGGCCAGACCAAGGCGCCGAACCTGTGCCGTCTGCTGGAAGATCCCGCCGTGCTGAAGCTGTTCCATTTTGGCCGCTTCGACATCGCCGCCATGTATCACGCCTTTGGCGCGCTGGCGCAGCCGGTCTACTGCACCAAGATCGCCAGCCGACTGGTGCGCACCTTCACCGACCGCCACGGGCTGAAGGCGCTGACGCAGGAACTGCTGGGCGTCGACATTTCCAAACAGCAGCAGACCAGCGACTGGGGTGCGGCGGATCTGAGCAGCGCGCAGGTCGATTACGCGGCGTCGGACGTGCTGTATCTGCACCGCCTGCGCGACGCGCTGGATGCCATGCTGGCCCGCGAGGGGCGCAGCGATCTGGCGCAGGCCTGTTTCGATTTCCTGCCCACCCGCGCCCGGCTCGATCTGGCAGGCTGGCCGGAGATCGACATCTTTGCCCATGCCTGACCCATGGCGCGCGGCGGGGACACATATTCCAGCGTCATCGCGTGGCTGAAGATCCTGCTGCCGATGGTGGCGCTGGGGCTTCTGTCCACGCTGTTCCTGCTGTCGCGCAGCACTGACCGCACGGCGGAACTGCCCTTTTCCGAAGGGGGGCCCGCCGGTGAGGAACAGGTGGCCGCGCCCTATTACGCGGGCACCACGCCGCGCGGCGATTCCGTGACGGCCCGCGCCACCCGTGCCCGCCCCATGGGCGAGGCGGAGGGCGATCTGGAGGCAGAGCAGTTTTCCGCGATCATGGACATGGCGGATGGCAGCCGCATCACGCTCGACTCCGCCACCGCCACGCTGAACGAGGCGGCGCGGTCGGCGCTGCTGCGAGGCCGCGTGCGGATCACCAGCTCCACCGGCTATGTCATCGAAACCGAGGCGATGCGCACCGCCATTGACGGGATCGAGGCGGAAACGCTGGCCCCGGTCAGCGGCTCTGGCCCGGCGGGCAGCTTCACCGCCGGAAAGCTGCGGATTCTGCCCGCAGCGGAGGGTGAGGACGTGCAACTGCTTTTCACCGAGGGCGTGAACCTGATATACGACCCGAAACACCAGTGAGGGTTGCCCCCATGCTTCGACTTGCCCTTGTGGGCGCCGCAGTGATCGCGCTGACCGCCCCGCTTCATGCGCAGGGGGCTCAGGTGGCCTTCGGCGGGATGGCACAGGACACCGACGCCCCGGTGGAGGTCTCCGCCGATCAGCTGGAGGTCAACCAGTCCGACGGCACCGCCCTTTACACCGGCAATGTGGTGATCGGTCAGGGAGAGATGCGGCTGGCCGCGCCCCGGGTGCTGGTGGTGTATGTCGAAGGGCAGGGCCGCATCGACCGGCTGGAAGCCACCGGCGGCGTGACGCTGGTCAGCGGCGAGGAAGCCGCCGAAGCCGAGCGCGCCGATTACGACATCACCGCCGGAACCGTGGTGATGAGTGGCAACGTGCTGCTGACGCAGGGGCAGAACGTGCTGACCTCGGAACGCATGGTGGTCGATCTGGAGGGCGGCACCGCCCAGATGGACGGCCGGGTGCGCACGGTGATCCGCTCGCAGGACGAGACAGGCCAGGGGCAGAACTGATGGCCCCTGCCGAACTGGCCGCCTCCGGCGATGGCTCTGGCCTGCGGGTCACCCATCTGCGCAAGAGCTACCGCAAGCGCACCGTCATCCGCGACGTCACGCTGACGCTCGACCGGGGCGAGGTGGTGGCGCTGCTGGGGCCCAACGGATCGGGCAAGACCACCACATTTTACGCCGTTGCGGGGCTGGTGAATCCCGAGGGCGGGCAGGTCACCATCGACGGGCGCGATGCGACCTTCCTGCCGATGTATCGCCGCGCCCGCATGGGCATCGGCTATCTGCCGCAGGAAATGTCGATCTTTCGCGGGCTGTCGGTCGAGGACAACATCGGCGCCGTGCTCGACATCGCCGAACCGGACCGCCACCGCCGCCGCGAGCGGCTGGAGGAGCTTTTGGGCGATTTCTCCATCGAACACCTGCGCCGCGCCCCGGCGCTGGCCCTGTCGGGCGGCGAACGGCGGCGGGTGGAGATCGCGCGCTGTCTGGCCGCCAATCCCAAATACCTGCTGCTGGACGAACCCTTCGCCGGGGTCGATCCGATCAGCGTGGGCGACATCCGGCATCTGGTGTCGGATCTGAAGAAGCGCGGCATCGGCGTGCTGATCACGGACCATAACGTTCGCGAGACGCTGGAGATCGTGGACCGCGCCTATATCCTGCATGACGGGCAGGTGCTGATGTCCGGCACCCCCGCCGAGGTGGTGCAGAACGAAAACGTGCGCCGCGTCTATCTGGGCGAGAATTTCCGAATCGGATGACGCCTGATCTGCGGGAAATCGGCAGGATCCGCTAACCGGCCAATGCGACAGATCATTGACAAGACGGGGGGCGCTGACCTCAAATATCGTCATGACACATCGCCTGCCAGCGCGACCCGATCTTGAGCCCCCGGAGGAGAGGGGGGCCCGGCTGTTCCGCGCCACAGCCTTGCGTCACCCCTGATCCGCCCCACATCAACAGGGGCCTCCGGGCCGGGAGCGGGACGGATCCAAAGAGAGAAGGAACACCAATGCGCTATCAGATCACGGGCAAGCAGATCGATATTGGCGAGGCGTTGCAGACCCATGCCCAGACCGAGCTTGGTCAGGTCTTCGAAAAATACGCAGGCCGTCCCACCGACGCGACCATCACCTTTTCCAAAAGCGCGCATGAATTCGTCTGCGAAGTCACTGTGCATCTGTCCACCGGCCTGACCACTTCGGCCAAGGCCCATGCCGTCGAAATCTACGCGGCCTTCGATGCCTGCTGCGAAAAGATCGACAAGCAGCTGCGCCGGTACAAGCGGCGGCTGAAGGACCATCACAAGGATCGCGTGGAGCCCGTTGAACTCTTCAACGTGTCTTCGTATATCCTCGCCCGCGAAGAGGACTCGGTGACCGACGAGCCCGACACGCTGCAGCCCATCATTGTGGCAGAGATGGAGACGCAAATTCCTTCGCTGTCGGTGGGGGAAGCCGTGATGCAGATGGAACTGGCCGGGGCCCCCGTGCTGGTTTTCCGGAACGAGAAAAAGGACGGCGTAAACGTCGTGTACCGGCGCGACGATGGCAATATTGGCTGGATTGATCCGTAAGGGTCGATGCCACACGGCCGTGCCTGAGCGCCTCCGAGCAGTCAGCAAAGGGTATGCATGACCTTTCTGGAACTCCTGAAGCCGCAGGCCGTGAAGGTGCTGTCGGCGGCCAGCAGCAAGAAGCGGCTGATGCACGACATCGCCGAACTGGCTGAGACCGCTTACGGTCTTCACGCTCCCGCCGTGGTGGAGGCGTTAATGGAACGCGAAAGCCTTGGCCCCACCGGCGTGGGCCATGGCGTCGCCCTGCCGCACGCGCGGATCAGCGGGATCGAAGAAGTGGCAGGGGCCTTCATCCTGCTGGAACGGCCCGTGGAATTCGAATCGGTGGACCGTCAGCCGGTGGATGTGGTGTTTTCGCTGTTCGCCCCCGAAGATGCGGGGGTCGAACATCTGAAGGCGCTGGCGCTGGTGTCGCGCACGCTGCGCGATGGCGGGCTTTGCGCCAAGCTGCGGGCCAACCCGGACCCGTCGACGCTTTATGCCATCCTGACGGCGGATCGCGGCTCTCAGGCCGCCTGATCCCGCACTTGCCTTACGACAGACAGACCCCGGCGGCAGCGCCGGGGTCTTTGCGTGAAGGGCCTAGCCCCAGTCCGAAAAGCCGAACATCAGGTAATCGCGGGCATAGGCGTCGCGGGCCAGCTGCTCCAGCCGGTCGTCATGGATCTGGCGCAGGCTGAACGGCGCCTGACCGGGCGCCGTCACGGGATCGGGCGGCGCGTCATGCCCCACCTGCCGCGCCAGCGCGGGCAGGGCCTGCGCCATCTCGTCCTCGCGCAGGATAAGGTCGGGCAGGGTGAATTCGGCCATGCCCTGCAGGCACTGGGTCTGCGTCGCCCAGTGCCCGTCCACCCGCACCGCCGTCTGCCCGGCCAGATTGGCCTTCAGAAAGACCAGAAACGCGGCGAAGGCGGCGCGATGCGCCTCCAGCGTGTACTCCGGGCCCGGTGCGTCCTCGGGCAGGGGCAGGCCATGGGCGCGGCGCAGCGTGGTGCGGATGCCCTTGTAGCTGCCCGGCCCGGTGGACAGGATGCGGCGGCAGAACACCTCATGCGCGCGGGCCAGCGGGTGCCGCAGCACGGTAAAACTGCGATGGCCGGGCCGGTCGCGTTTCCACTGCCGCAGGGTTTTCTGGCTGAACTCTCGGGTCAGATCCTCGGGCGCAACGCCATCCAGCGCCGCCAGCCAGCGCTGCACGGCCTGATCCGGACCGGACGGGACAGGCATATAGAGCAGCGGCGTGTCGGCTGCCGCGACATAGCCGGGCACCACGGGGCCGCGCCGGGGTTCAAAATTCGGCGTGCGGCTCAGGTTGAACCGGTCGAGCCGCGCCAGCGCCTGCGCCATCGCGTCAAAATTCGCCACCTTCTCGGCCACGGGTTCGGGGTTCTGGCGTTTCAGCGCGGTGTTCAGGCTGTCAAGCCGCGCCGGGATTCCCAGCCAGCGCGCCAGCCCGTTCATCACCTCGACCGATTGCAGATCCTCGTATCCCACATAGAACGCGGTCTGCCCGGTGACCTGCAGCGCCGAAAGCAGGCGGATCTGGAATTCCTGCAGCCGGGCCAGATGCGCCTCGAACTCTTCCGCGTCAAATTCGGCCTGCGCATCCTTGCGCTTGGCGACATTGGTCAGCTTCCACTGTCCGGTGGCCTGCGCGATCTTCCAGCTGACATAGCTGTCCACCGGGTTGCGGGTCAGCACGATCTTGGCCACGCGCGGATCCTCCAGCAGTGTGGGCAGCAGGCGCGGGTCGTGGTCGTGGAAATAGCGGAACCCGCCCAGCGTGCCGGGGGCAGCGTCGCGGATCCGCGCCAGCAGGGCCATGGGGTCGGCATTCCGCTCCGCCTCGGTCAGGCCCAGCAGGCTGTCGCGGTTGGGATAGCCGATGAAATGCGGGTTGAACGCCTCGCCATGACAGGTCAGCCTGTCAAAGGCATTGAGATTGGCCTCCAGAAAATTGGAGCCGGTGCGCATCTCGGCAAAAATCACGAAGCAGTCGAAACGGTCGGACATGAGCTATTTCTTTACCAGATAAGGGCGGCGCGTCTGGCCGGAGGCCGGGCGGGGCTGCGGGTCGACCGGGAAATCGCCCATCAGATACGGGTGCATCCCCTGATTTTTCAGGGTCTGCAGGAACTGACCGAAGCCCGCCAGATCGGCCATCTCCGGCGGGGCGGCGGGCCTGCGCGCGGCGGCGGGGGCGATCTCGTCAAGGATCAGCTGCAGCGGCTCCATCGGGGTCTCGATGAATTCGGCCATGGTCCAGATGCGGATGCGCGCCTTGGCCTCGGGGCTGCGCAGCTGGTCCAGCACGCGGTGTTCCGCCCGCTGCAGCCGCGCGGCCTCGGCCCGCAGTTCGGCGAAGGGCGCGCCGGAGGTGAAGAGCGGTACCGCCCATGCGCCAGAGATCACGCTGATCTGCGCGTTGGGATCGCGGGCAAGATGCCAGACGATGTCCGGCGTGTCGCGCGGGCCATACTGGAAGCACTGCCAGCTGCCCCGGGTGTTCCAGATCAGATTGGTCAGAAAGGCGCGGGGATTGGCGTCGCGCGCGGCGGCGCTGTCGGGCAGGGCGCCATTGAGCACGGTCTGCCCATCGGCAAATTCCGCCCGCTCCGGCGCGTAAAGATGGCCATGCACCTGCGTGCCGGTGACCTGCGCCAGCCATGGCGCAAAATCGTGGAACAGCTCGGCAAACCCCTGAAAGACCGAATATTTCCCGGCGGTCACGCCGTTTTCCCAGCCATGGCACGGAAAGCGCGACTGCATGTAAAGCCCAGCCCGGCCCCGCGTCCGGCGGCTGACCGCCTTGGCGAACAGTCGGTCGATCTTGCCGGGGTTGGGATCCTGCCGGGTGGCGGCGGTTTCGGGATGGTCCAGAAAGGCGCTGTAAAGCCGGTCGGCATGGGGCCAGATCTTGCGCGCCACAAAACAGTCGGACCGCCGCAGCAGCTGCAGGTGATCGTCGTAAAAGATATGCGGCTTGCCCTGAAAGTCGAACTTGGACAGGGTCAGCGACCGGCTTTCCACCTGCGTGGCGTAAAGCCGGGTCAGCGACTGGAAATAGCTTTCATCCGGGATCCAGACCCGGCGGAAGTAACGGTCGTGACGGGCGCGGGCGGGATCGTGCAGGATTGCCTGCAGCGTCTTGCGGGTCAGGCACCACCACTGGCTGCCCATATGCGGGACCACGCCGGGCGGCATCGGTCGGCGGAGGCGCAGCCGCCGCTGCAGGCGCACGAAGCGGTCAAAGAGCGCGCGATGCCGCCGCCATGAAAACGGGAAGAACAGCGTGAACCGTTCATGATCCAGCCCCCCCACCGTCCATGGCACATCGGCGGTGGTGGCGCTTTCGATGAAATCCGTCTCGGGGCGGGCCTCCAGATAGGCGATCAGCTCCGCCACCGGGCGCAGCGGCAGGCAGGATCCGGAGGTCAGATAGACATGGCGCACCCCGGCAAACCGCGCCAGCATCAGATCGGCGGCATCCTGACTGGCGGCGACCAGCCCCCATGTGCCCCACTCGCAGCGATGGCGACGGGAAAACAGCACCTGCGGCAGATCGGAGAGGGCGGTGACAAAGGCGTCATGCGTGGCCTGCGCCACATTGCTGTCCACATGGATCACCACCGGACAGCCCGCCCGCGCCCAGTGCCGCGCCACCTGTTCGGCCCGGTCCAGCGCGGTATGCACCAGCATCAGGATGCCAAGGCTCATGCCCAGTTGCCCTTGGACATCAGCCCCAGAATTTCAAGCTGGCGCCAGTTGATGTATTTCTCCGACCAGCGGCACCACAGGTCGGGATTGTCCTGCAGGCCCGCAGCATAGGCGAGGTATTCCGAGGATCCGGCATAATGCTGGTGCCGGGTCAGCTCCTCCTCCGCCTTGGCGCCGAACGTGTCGAGGAACTTGGTGTGCAGCAGCAGGCCAGAGGCCTTTTCGCCGCCCCATTCGTCATAGACAAGGTTCAGCCCGCGCGGCAGCAGCATATGGGTGGAGCTGACATAGGCATAGCTGCGATGCCATTTCACCAGCGGGATCTTGTTCAGCGCGGGGGCACGGTCGGGGCTGTCGGGAAAGAACAGGCGCGCGCGCGGTCCGCCCTGAATCCACAGATTGCCAAAGCGGGGATTGCGGCTGATCCGGTAATTGCCCGCATCGAACCATGACGCGATCTCCAGCGGGTTCTGGCCCGGCGCGTAGGGCTGGGCGTCGATCCGGCCCTTGGGATACATGTCGAGCAGCATCGCCGGAAAGCTCTTGATCGAAGAGGCGTCGAGCCAGTCGGTCAGCGCCCGCAGCGGTCGCGTGTCGCAGAACGGGTAAAGAAACAGCTCGTCGGGATCGACCGTCAGCGTCCAGTGCCCGTGCCCGTAGCAGCGCAGCAGCCAGTTCATCCAGTCCATGCCGAAGCGGGACCGTCGGTAGCTGGCGCCCGTGGTCCAGAGCGACACGTCCTGCTGCTGCGCCAGATACGCGCGCGAGCCATCGGTGCTGTCATTGTCGACGATCAGGAAATGGCCCACGCCCATGTCGCGGTAATATTTCAGAAACCACGGCAGGCGGACGCCTTCGTTGCGCGCGGTGCAGAAAACCAGCAGGTCAGAGGCGGTGATCCGGTCGGTGCGGTTGGCGACGGCGCGCAGATCCCGCCTTTTGCGGAAGGCCCGGATCAGCCAGCGTTTCCGCTGAAGCCGGAGCCTGTATGACTGCCATGCACCCACTGCCCTAACCCTTACCAGACCCGTTGCCCGGGCCTCTGCGATCACGGCGGTCAGATCTGCCCGAGCACTGCGCGGAAATGGGCCTCCCATCCGGGGGGGGACCATCCGTCGGGGCGCGCGGGGCGCGGGTGATCTGCCAGCTGCCTGATCCTTTGCGCCCAAAGATAACGGTCGGACACCTCTGCGTAAACGGGAATGTCGCCCATGATCTCGCGCACCACCGGCAGATCGGCAGAGAGCACCGGCACGCCAAGCGCCGCAGCCTCCACCGGGGGCAGGCCATAGCCTTCGGCATGGCTGGGGAAGACCAGCCCGGCGCTGCCCCGGAGCAGGCCCGCGACGGCGGCATCCGGCAGGCCCGGCAGTTCATGCACGCGGGCGATGCCCCGGTCCAGCGCCGCAAAGACGGCGGCGTTTTCCCAGCCACGGCTGCCGCAGATCAGCAGATGCGCGGGCGGCGACAGGCTCTGCCAGATGTCGAGCAGCAGCGCGTGGTTCTTGCGCGGCTCGATGGTGCCAAGCGCCACGACATAGGGCTGGCCCCGCCATGGCCCGTCCGGGGCTGTTCCCGCCGGGGGCGGTGTCACCCCCAGATGCGCCACCAGCGCGGGCGGCTGGCGGCCCCTGCCCAGATGGCGCGCCACATCGGCCCGGGTCACGGCGGAATTGCAGATCAGCAGATCGGCCTCGGCGCTGACGCGGTCCAGAAAGCGGCGGAAGCGGTCCGCGGCACCGGGGCGCTGATACTGCGGAAAATCCAGCGGGATGGTGTCATGCAGCAGCAGGACGCGGCGCAGCCCCGGCACCTGCCGCAGCCCGCGCAGCAGATCGGAGCTTAGCGTCGTGTGTCCGGTGTTGAGATAGGTCGTGCCCGCAGGCAGATGCCGCCGCAGCAGCGCCCCCAGCCGGGCGGGCAGGGCACGGCCCCGCGCCACGCGGCGCAGCGCCGCCTCCGCCCCGGCGCGGGAGGGATCGCCCCGCCGCGCCAGCCGCGCCAGAGCGTCGGGCGCAGGCCAGTCCTGCGTGGCGATGCGGGCGCGCAGCTCGGCGCAGCCCGCGCGGTCCAGCAGCAGAAACCCCAGCGCGCTGCGCACCAGCCCGAAAAGCGGAACCGGCTCGCGCACGAGCCGGTCCAGATAGGCGTATTCCACCCGGTCCACCCCGGTCAGGCTTCGGCCCGCGCGGCTGACCAGCCGCGTCAGGTCCAGAAGCCGGGCAGGGGGCTCAGTGGTCGTAATGCCCATGCAGATGCCACTGCCACGCATCCGCGATCATCTGCGGCATGGTGGACCGGTGCGGGGTCCAGCCCAGTTCCCCCGCCGCCCGGCTGGAGCCGGAGACGAGCTTCGTCGCGTCACCGGCGCGGCGCGGGCCTTCGCTATGGGGCACTTCGCGGTTGGTCACGGCGCGCGAGGCATCGATCACCTCCCGCACGGAAAAGCCGGTGCCGGTGCCAAGGTTGAACACCCGGCTTCCCTTGCCCTCTTCCAGCCACTTCAGCCCCAGCACATGGGCATCGACCAGATCCATGACATGGACATAGTCGCGGATGCAGGTGCCGTCCGGCGTGTCGTAATCGCTGCCATGGATGGTCAGCGCCGGGCGCTTGCCGTCGATCGCTTCCAGCATGACGGGGATCAGGTGGGTTTCGGGGCGGTGATGTTCGCCCACCTCGCCCTCGGGATCCGCGCCCGCCACGTTGAAATAGCGGAAAATGACGTGGTTCAGCCCGTACGCGGCGCCAAAATCGCGCAGGATGTTTTCCACCGCCCGCTTCGACGCCCCATAGGCGTTGAGCGGGATCTGCGGCGTGTCCTCGTCCAGCACGACGTTGTCATGTTCGCCATAGGTGGCGCAGGTGGAGGAGAACACGAAGTTCAGGCACCCCGCCGCCACCGCCGCCTCGATCAGCGTCAGCGAGCCTTCGACGTTGTTGCGCCAGTAAAGACCCGGCTGCGACATCGCCTCGCCCACTTGGCTCAGCGCGGCGAAATGCATGACCGCGACGGGCTTGTAGGTGGCAAAGACCTCGTCGAGCCGGGCACGGTCCGACAGCGCGCCCTGTTCGAAGGGGCCGAATTTGACCGCGTCCTGCCAGCCGGTCACGAGATTGTCGAAGGTGACGGGCGTATAGCCTGCCGCCTTCAGCGCCTTGCACGCGTGCGAGCCGATATAACCGGCGCCGCCGGTAACCAATACATGTGTCATCGGGCGTTACTGTGCTGCTTTGCGCGCCGAGATGATCGCGTGCAGGTAGGATTCCAGATCGTCACGCAGTTCTTCGCGCGCCAGACCGAAGGCCACGGTGGCCTGCAGGAACCCGGCCTTGGAGCCGCAGTCATAGCGTTCGCCGTTGAAGCGGAAGCCGAACACGCCCTCTGCGCCGCCGATTTCCTTGGCGATGGCATCGGTCAGCTGGATTTCGCCGCCCGCGCCTGCGGTCCGGTTGTTGAGGTTCTTGAGGATCTGCGGCGACAGGATGTAGCGGCCGATCACGGCAAGGTTCGACGGCGCCGTGCCGGGAGCGGGCTTTTCGACCATGCCCTTGACCGAGACGAGCGCGCCCATGTCCTCGGCGATGTCGAGCACGCCATAGGACGAGGCCTTGTCGGCGGGCACTTCCATGGCCGCGACCATGTTGCCCCCGGTTTCCTGATAGGCTTCGACCATCTGCTGCAGGCAGGGCTTGTCGGCGGCGATGACGTCATCGGGCAGCATGACCGCGAAGGGCTCGTCCCCGATCAGGCGGCGGGCGCACCACACGGCATGGCCCAGACCCAGCGCCTTGTGCTGGCGGATATAGGCGACTTCGCCCGAATCCATGTTGGTGGACTGGAGAATCTCCAGAAGGTCATCCTTGCCCTTGCGCTTCAGCTCTTCTTCCAGTTGCGGGGCATGGTCGAAATAATCTTCCAGAGCGCCCTTGCCGCGCGAGGTGACGAAGATGAATTCTTCAATGCCAGCGGCGCGGGCTTCGTCGATGGCGTATTGCACCAGCGGACGGTCGACGAGGGTCATGATTTCCTTCGGCACCGACTTGGTGGCGGGCAGGAAGCGGGTTCCCAGCCCTGCCACCGGGAAAATCGCTTTGGTAACCTTGTTGCTCATAATCTGGCTCCTTGTGCGTCACGGGTATCGCCGGACCCCGCGACTGAAATCTTCTGCGCATTTTATTGCCTGCGCCTATCCAATGTAAATGACGCTTCTGGGCGCCGGATCACTCGTATAACGACTTTCAGGTCGACCCGCGGAATTTTGCCACTCGATTGACCTCTGCCCGAAGTCTTGCTGCAAACAGCCATGGCTGCAAGGGCACGTCGCCACGCAGGCTACGCCCCCAAAGTCCGCCGATCTGTTCCCAGTATCCTTCGGGTCGAAATGTGACATGATGATAAAGGGCGGTGTGGCTAAATCGGAAAACACTGACAATTTCGCCGCTTGCGGCAAATTCGGCAGCCTGCCGCCGCATCCGGCGGCGCGACCAGACCCGCCCGGACAGGATGCGGCGGGGGGCTCCGGGGCGCCCGGGGAAGGGCAGGAAGGCCGCGGCAGGGGCTGCGAGCGGGGGCAGCGCGCCCGCGGGGCGCAGCAGCCCCGCCGCATGGCCCCGGTCGAGCCCGCGCAGCAGGCCGAGCACGTCATCAGGGCCCAGCGGGCCGCGGATCATATGGTCCAGCAGGCGGCGGCGCTGCGCCTCGCGCAGGCGGGCCCAAGCGGCGGCGCGCTGCGGTTCGGGACAGTGCTTGCGCAGGAACAGCGCGAGCGAGGCGCCGATCTCGGTCAGATCGCGCGGGCTCCGGTCGGGCCCGCGCCGCGCGCTTTCGGCATAGCCATGATGCACCTCGGCCAGTGGCACCACCGCGACGCGGTGCCCGGCCCGCGCGTGGCGCAGATCCAGATCGGTGTCGTCCATATAGAAGCGAAAGCCCGGATCGAACCCGCCCATCCGTGCCAGAACATCGCGGCGATGCGCCATGTTGGTGCCCTGCAGCTTGACCGCAGCGTCGGGCAGGTGGGGGAAATGCGGCCCGTCCCCGGGCAGATCCAGCGGCCTGTCGCAGCCGGTTGCGGTGATGCTGCGCGCGCGCCACTGATGGTCGATGCCGTTGCGCCCGCGCACATATCCGCCCGCCGCCGCGACCTCCGGATCGGCAAAAGGCGCGCAGAGGCGGGCAAGCCATGTCGGTTCCGGCACCGCGTCATCGTCGATGAAGGCCACCACCTCGCCTGCGGCCTGCGTCAGCGCCAGATTGCGCGCGGCGGCGATGTTGGGTGCGTCGAACTCCAGCAGCTTGATATGCGCGGCATGGGGCCCTGCCCGCAGGGCGGCGGCGCCGGCGGGGCAGGCGACCACCACCACCTCATAGGCGGGGTGGTCGAGCTGCGCGATGCCGGTCAGGCACAGGCTCAGCGCCGCCGGACGGCCCCGGCTGACGATGACCACGCTGACCGGCATCGCGGCCATGGGCGGTCAGCCCTCTTTCAGATCCACGCCGGGGGCATAGGCGATGAAGAACGGGTTGGCATAGCCCGCCTTGCCATAGGCCAGCGGCGTCAGGTCATCAAAGCGCACCACATGGCCGCCCGCGCCGTTCAGCACCGCATGGCCTGCGGCGGTGTCCCATTCCATCGTGCGGCCAAGCCGCGGATAAAGATCGGCCTCGCCCGTCGCCACAAGGCAGAACTTCAGCGAGGATCCGGCGCTGGTCATGTCCTTGACCTCGTATTTGCCGATGTAATCGTCGGTGGCCTGATCGCGATGCGATTTGGAGGCCACGACCATCAGCGCGGAATTGTCGGGCTTTGACACGTGCAGCGGCGTGGTCTCGCCCGCCGCGTCCTTGTCGAAGGGGCCGGTTTCCTCGACCGACTGGCCGACGCTGTTGGTGTAGAACATGCGGCCCTTGGCGGGCGCATAGACCACGCCGCGCGTCGGCACGCCGTCTTCAACCAGCGCGATGTTCACGGTAAAATCGCCGCGACGGTTGACGAATTCCTTGGTGCCGTCCAGCGGATCAACGATGAGAAACGTCATCGCGTCGATATCATGGCTGTCGGCCTGTTCCTCGGTCACCAGCGCCACCTCGGGGAAGGCGTCGCGCAGCCCGGCAGAGATCAGCGCATCGGCGGCTTCGTCGGCTTCGGTCACGGGGCTCTGGTCCGACTTCGATTTCACCTCGAAATCATCGGAATTGTAGATCTCCATGATCCGGTCGCCTGCCTCCAGCGCGAGCCTGCGGATCACCGTCACAAGCGTTTCGTAATTCAAAGCCGATCTCCTTTTCCGCAAGCTCGCGGATTTATTGATTTGAAAGCCTCTCCGACTTATGCTGCGGTTCACCCAAGAGGGCAAGAAGACCCGCCATCTTCCGACCGGGCCGGAGCAGCAGTGCCATGTTTCAGACCACCGTGCCGCGCTCCCGTCTGGGAACGGCCATCTACATTGCCGAGCTGATCTATCACAATTCGGTCCGTGCCGTGCGCAAAACGCATGGCAACGCGTTCCTCGCGATCTTCATGAACATGCTGCAGACCATCATTTTTGTGCTGGCCTTTTATTTCATGTTCTTCGTGCTGGGCATCCGCGGCAGCGCGATCCGCGGCGATTTCATGATCTACATCATGACCGGGGTGTTCCTGTTCATGACCCATTCCAAGACCCTCGGCGCCGTGGTCAGTTCCGAAGGCCCCGCCAGCCCGATGATGCAGCACGCGCCGATGAACACCGCCATCGCCATCGCCGCCGCCATGGTGTCGACGCTGTATATTCAGGTGCTGTCGCTGTTCGCGATCCTGTTCGTCTATGACGTGGCCTTCAACCCCTTCGTCATGCAGGAGATTCATGACCCGATCGGCTGTCTGGCCATGCTGCTGCTGTCGTGGTTTTCCGGCGCGGCCATCGGCATGGTGTTTCTGGCGGCCAAGCCGTGGTTCCCGACGCCGGTCTCGATCCTGTCCACCGTCTACCAGCGCGCCAACATGATCGCGTCGGGCAAGATGTTCGTGGCCAATTCTCTGACCCCGGCGATGCTGGCGGTGTTCGACTGGAATCCGCTGTTCCACACCATCGATCAGGCGCGCGGGGCGGCCTTCGTCAATTATTTCCCGCGCAATTCGAACTGGGAATACGCACTGTGGGTGTCGATCGTGCTGCTGATGATCGGGCTCATGGGCGAATTCTACACCCGCAGACATGCCTCGGCCTCGTGGGGCGCGCGGCGCTGATCAGGTCACGACCCGCAACGTCAGGTTGATCCGCCCGCCCTGCGGCAGCAGCGTCGACGAGCCGAAGCGGATGCGGTCCACGCCATGATGGCGCAGCCGCGCCTCGCCGCCCATCACCACCACGTCGCCCGACCGCAGCCAGACCGATTCGGTCTTGCCGCCGCGTTCGGTGTTTCCCATGCGGAACAGCCCGTCATCGCCCAAGGACACCGACACCACCGGGCAGGAGAAATCCGCCTCGTCGCGGTCCTGATGCAGGCCCATGCGCGCGCCTTCGCCATACCAGTTGATCAGGCAGCATTCCGGCGCCCGCGCGCCGTCCGTGACCGCCTCCCAGATCTCCAGCACCTGCTGCGGGATCGGCGGCCAGTCCATGCCCGCCGGGTGGCGCGGTTCATAGCGGTAGCCGCGGCGGTCGGTGACCCATCCGAACCGGCCTGCCGCGCTCATCCGCACCGACATTTCCTGCCCGCGTGGCGTGACGGGGCGGTAAAGCGGGGCCTGCCGCAAAATTTCGCGCAGCGTGGCCACAAGCCTGTCCTGCGCGGACCGGTCCAGCCACTGCGGATAAAGCCGGAAGCCGCGAATCTCCAAGGCATCAGTCATGCCGTCTTGTCAGGCATCGGCAAAGATCTGGCAAAGAAATTCGCGGCAAATGCGGGCAAGTCGCGGAAGCGGGCGCTTGCAGGCCCGAAACCCCCTCCTTATATACCCTCCGAACGCCGCGAGGCCCTGCCGGACGGCTTCTGGAACAAGCGGGGCTGGATGCCGTAACGGGTCCGTATGCCTCGCGACATCGCCTTGACTCAGAAAGGGATCGAAACATGGCCAAAGTGATCGGTATCGACCTCGGCACCACCAACTCCTGCGTCGCCATCATGGATGGCAGCCAGGCCCGTGTGATTGAAAACGCCGAAGGCGCCCGCACAACGCCCTCCATCGTCGCCTTCACCGACGACGAGCGTCTTGTCGGCCAGCCCGCCAAGCGGCAGGCCGTCACCAACCCCGAAGCCACCATCTTCGCCGTCAAGCGTCTGATCGGTCGCCGCACCACCGATGCGGAAGTGACCAAGGACCAGAAGATCGTCCCCTACAAGATCGTGGACGGCGGCAATGGCGACGCCTGGGTGGAAGCACGCGGCACCAGATACAGCCCCAGCCAGATTTCCGCCTTCATCCTCGGCAAGATGAAAGAAACCGCGGAATCCTACCTGGGCGAAGAAGTGACGCAGGCCGTCATCACCGTGCCCGCCTATTTCAACGACGCCCAGCGTCAGGCCACCAAGGATGCCGGCAAGATTGCCGGGCTTGAGGTGCTGCGCATCATCAACGAACCGACCGCGGCCGCGCTGGCCTATGGTCTGGACAAGAAAGAAGCGCGCACCATCGCGGTCTATGACCTTGGCGGCGGCACCTTCGACGTGACCATTCTGGAGATCGACGACGGCCTGTTCGAGGTAAAATCCACCAACGGGGACACGTTCCTTGGCGGTGAAGATTTCGACATGCGCATCGTCAACTACCTCGCCGACGAGTTCAAGAAAGAGCACGGCGTCGACCTGACCACCGACAAGATGGCGCTGCAGCGTCTGAAGGAAGCGGCGGAGAAGGCCAAGATCGAGCTTTCCTCCAGCCAGCAGACCGAAATCAACCAGCCCTTCATCTCGATGGGCAAGAACGGTCAGCCGCTGCACATGGTGATGAAGCTGACCCGCTCCAAGCTGGAACAGCTGGTGGGTGACCTGATCAAGGCCTCGCTGAAGCCCTGTCAGGCCGCGCTGAAGGATGCGGGCATCTCCAAGGACGAGATCGACGAGGTCGTTCTGGTCGGCGGCATGACCCGGATGCCCCGCGTCGTGGACGAGGTGACCAAGTTCTTCGGCAAGGAGCCGCACAAGGGCGTGAACCCGGACGAAGTGGTGGCCATGGGTGCCGCCATTCAGGCCGGCGTGCTGCAGGGCGACGTCAAGGACGTGGTGCTGCTGGACGTGACCCCGCTGAGCCTTGGCATCGAAACGCTGGGCGGCGTGTTCACCCGGCTGATCGACCGCAACACCACCATCCCGACCAAGAAGTCGCAGGTGTTCTCCACCGCCGAGGACAATCAGGGCGCCGTGACCATCCGCGTCTTCCAGGGCGAACGGGAAATGGCTGCGGACAACAAGATGCTGGGCCAGTTCAATCTGGAAAACATCCCGCCCGCGCCGCGCGGCATGCCGCAGATCGAGGTGACCTTCGACATCGACGCCAACGGCATCGTGTCGGTCAGTGCCAAGGACAAGGGCACCGGCAAGGAGCAGAAGATCACCATTCAGGCCTCTGGCGGTCTGTCCGATTCCGACATCGAGAAGATGGTGAAGGACGCCGAGGAAAACGCCGAAGCGGACAAGAAGCGCCGCGAACTGGTGGAGGCCCGCAATCAGGCCGAAAGCCTCATCCATTCGACCGAGAAATCGATCGAAGAGCATGGCGAAAAGGTCGATCCCTCCACCGTGGAAGCGATCGAGCTGGCGATTGCCGCGCTCAAGGATGATCTCGAGAAGGACGGCGTGACCGGCGAGAAGATCAAGTCCGGCATCCAGAACGTGACCGAAGCGGCCATGCGTCTGGGTGAGGCGATCTACAAATCGCAGGCCGAAGAGGGCGACAGCAGCGATCATCCTGACTCCGGCAAGTCTGGCCCGGCGGATGACGACAACATCGTGGACGCGGATTTCGAAGACCTCGACGACCGCAAGCGCAGCTGACCCATCACGGAACCGAAAAGGGGCCGGTCCGTATACCGGGCCGGCCCTCATCCGTTCCGGCCAAGGAGGGCATGAATGTCCAAGCGTGACTATTACGAGCTGCTCGGCGTCGCCAAAGGGGCCTCCGCGGACGAGATCAAGAAGGCCTATCGCGTCAAGGCGAAAGAGCTTCACCCCGACCGCAACAAGGACGATCCCAGCGCCGAGTCCCAGTTCAAGGAAGTGAACGAGGCCTACGAGGTTCTCAAGGATGCCGACAAGAAGGCGGCCTATGACCGCTTCGGCCATGCGGCCTTCGAGGGCGGCATGGGCGGCGGTGGCGCGCGTCCCGGTGGCGGCTTTGGCCAGCAGGGCGATTTCGCCTCGGCGTTCTCCGATGTGTTCGACGACCTGTTCGGCGATTTCATGGGCGGACGGCAGGGCGGGCGGCAGCGCGCGGCGCGCGGGGCTGACCTGCGCTACAACCTGCGCGTGACGCTGGAAGATGCCTATACCGGCCTGCAGAAAACCATCAACGTGCCGACTTCGGTGCAGTGCGGGGCCTGCCACGGCTCCGGCTCCGAAGGGGGCGCCGAGCCGACCACCTGTCCGACCTGTTCGGGCATGGGCAAGGTGCGGGCGACCCAAGGCTTCTTTACCGTCGAACGGACCTGTCCCACCTGTTCCGGGCTGGGCCAGATCATCAAGAATCCCTGCGTCAAATGCGGCGGTGCCGGTCGCGTCCAGAAGGACCGCGCGCTGTCGGTGAACATTCCCGCAGGGGTGGAAACCGGCACACGCATCCGTCTGGCGGGCGAAGGCGAGGCGGGCATGCGCGGCGGACCGCCGGGCGATCTCTATATCTTCATCGAAGTTGCCCCGCATGACATCTTTGAACGTGAAGGCAGCGAACTGCACTGCCGCGTGCCGGTGTCGATGACCGCCGCCGCCCTTGGCGGCGACATCGAGGTGCCGACGATGGATGGTGGCCGGTCGCGGGTGAAAATCCCCGCCGGAAGCCAGTCAGGACGCCAGATGCGTCTGCGTGGCAAGGGCATGCCCGCGCTGCGCGGCGGGGGTGTCGGCGACATGTTCATCGAACTTGCGGTCGAGACGCCGGTCAACCTGACCTCGCGCCAGCGCGATCTGCTGCGCGAATTCGAGGCGCTGAGCGAAGACAACAACCCGGAATCAAAAAGCTTTTTCTCTTCGGTAAAAGGCTTCTGGGATTCCATGAAGGGCTGACCGGGGCAAAAGGCTCTGGTTCTGGCGGCGCGGGGGCAACCTCGCGCCGCTTTTGCGTTAACTCCTCCCTAACCTGACCGCGCGCAGTCTGAAGGGATGAGCCGATTTCGCCATTTCTCTGATTCTCAGGCCCCGCTCTTTGACCGGGACGAAGCGCCGGAGGCGCCGCTGGCGCGTGGCGCGGCGGCGCCCTCCTATCTTCGGGATCATCGCGCCCGCCTGCGGGAGCGGTTTCTGGTCGGGGGCGCCGATGCGCTGCCCGATTACGAACTGCTGGAACTCGTGCTGTTCCGCGCCATCCCGCGCCGCGATGTCAAACCGCTGGCGCGGCAGCTGCTGGATCTGTTCCGCGATTTCAACGGCGTCGTCTCTGCCCCCGCCGCCCGCCTGCGCGAGGTGCCCGGGGTGGGGGAGGCGGTGATCACCGAGCTCAAGATCGTGGAAGCGGCGGCGCACCGGCTGGCCCGGTCCCGCGTGCTGCAGAAACAGGTGGTCAGTTCATGGGATGCGCTGCTGGCCTATTGCCAGACCGCCATGGCGCATCAGGATACCGAACAGTTCCGCATCCTGTTTCTGGACCGCAAGAACGTGCTGATCGCCGACGAGCCGCAGGCGCGCGGCACCGTCGACCATGTGCCAGTCTATCCGCGGGAGGTGGTGAAGCGCGCGCTGGAACTGAACGCCTCGGCGCTGATCCTTGTGCACAACCACCCGTCCGGCGACCCGACCCCAAGTCAGGCCGATATCGCCATGACCGACCAGATTCGCGTCGCGGCGGACGCGCTGGGGATCATCCTGCACGACCATCTGGTGATTGGCCGGTCACGGGAACTCAGCTTCCGGGCCGAGGGGCTGTTATGAGCCTAGCGCAGCCAGACCTCGACCCGCCGGTTGACCTGCCGCCCCCAGACGGTGTCGTCGCAGGCCATGGGCATCGCCTCGCCAAACGCCTCCGCGCTCAGCGCGACCCGGGTGAAATCGGCGGTGTCCGCGCTGGTGCGGACCGCCTGCAGCACGGTGTCCGCCCGCTGCCGCGCGATGACCAGATTGTCCGGCGCGGGGCCCTGACCGTCAGAAAAGCCGACAAACAGCAGATCCTTGCCATCATACAGGCCGTTCTCCAGCGCCTCTGCCAGCTGTTCCACGTTGGAGCGGGACTGTGCGTCCAGCCCCGTGGCACCCGCGTCAAACCGGAACGAGGTGGTCAGGCGCCGTCGCGGCGCCAGACTGGCGGCCAGACGCTGAAGCTCGCGCAGGCCCTCTTCGCCCTCGGCCACCTGAATCGCATTGGCCAGCCGGTCGCCCTGCTGGCCAAGCGGCACGTCTTCGGGCAGCTGGTCGACAAAACCGGCCCGCCGAATAACGATCTGCGCCGGGCCCGAGCGGGTATAGGCCAGAAAGTCGCGCGCCAGCGCAGGCAGCCGCCGCGCGGGCTGATACAGGAACAGGGGCAGGGTCAGCGGGTAATCCTCGGTCTTGACCGCCGCGCGGCTGCCACGCAGCGTAAAGCCACAGCTGCCACCCAGCACCAGCGTCTGGGTCAGGCCGCCATGGTCCAGCCGCACCAGCCCGAAGCCGAAAGGGTCACGCGCCAGCGCCTGCTCCAGCGCGGCGGGGCTGTCATGTTCGCGATAGGCTTGCGCCAGCTGCAGACCGGTGGGCGCCAGCAGCCGGTCCTCCAGCGCCTGCACGGTGCCGCTGTCCCGCCGGGTCAGATGCAGCACGATCGGCGCATCGGGCCCGCCCAGATCCTGCCAGTTCACCAGATCTCCGGCGAGGATCCGTGCCAGATCCGCCAGCGCGAGGCTGGTCAGCGGGCTGCCCGGCGCAACGGCGGGCAGCAGCCCATCCAGCGCCAGCACCCGGCTGCGGGCCGGAGCGGAAAGATCGCCCAGACCGGCCTCGCGGGCCCGCTGCACCTCGGCGGGGCGGACTTCGCGCAGGGCCATCACCAGATCCGCCTCGTCCGCCAGCAGATCGGCAAAGCCTTCATCCGTGTCGCTGAGGCGCAGCGTAAACTGGCCCACGCGGCGGTCCTGCGCCGGATCCTGCAGCATATATGTCAGCTGGTCCGGGCCTTCGGTCGCGTCGCGCGTGGCGACAAGCCCGCTGCGCAGGGCAAAGCCTTCGATCAGCGCGGGCAGCAGCACTTCGCCCATGGCCGCCGCGCCGGAGATGCGCAGTTCGGCAACGTAATCGGTCAGCGAAGGGCAGCCGGGCCCCTCGCACAACACGCCGGAACTGTCGACGGTCAGCTCCCCATAGCGGGTGGAGACACGGTAGAAATCGCCATCAAAACCCAGCATCGTGCCGTTCAGCTCGATGCCGCCGTCACGGGACCGCAGGGTGACATCCTGCGCCTCCGCCTCGCCAGCAGCAAGGCAAAGTGCGGCGAAAACCGCCGCACGGACCTGTCGCATCTACGACCCTCACCCAAGCTCAGTTGGCGGCGATCTTCAGGTCTTCGATCAGGTTTTTCAACACAAGAAAGTCCCCCGTCGACTCGCAGGCGGGCATCTCGAGCGACAGGTCCGCCGCATGCGGGGCTTTGCCGCTGCGCAGGTCAAGCGTCAGGGCCTCCACGCGCTGCGCGCAGTTGGCCGCCGTGACTTCGGCCTCGATGCTCAGGTTGATCGTTCCGGAGACGCGCGCGGCAGCGCGGGGGAAGGTATAGACCTCCGCCTGCAGGGCGTCGGGCGTATCACGCGCGCCGAGCAGGGTCAGAAACCCGCCTTCGCCCGCGGCGGTGCGGGTCAGATCTCCGGCGGAGGCGGCCCAGACATGGCCGGAGCCAAATTCGCGGGCGTGCAGATGCAGGCCGCTGTCTCCCTTCCATTGCAGGACGACGCGGTCATAAAAGGCGAGGCTTGGTACTTTGATCTGGGTGGTGGCGCCGCGCCCGCTGTCAAAGGCGGCGATGACCAGCGCCTGTTCGGCGAGTGCGGGCAGTTCAAGGCTCAGCCGACCTTCGGCATCGGTGACTTCGGTCAGCATCAGCCCCTGATGGTGCAGGGTCAGCCGTTCCTCGAGGTGGCAGGGCGCCTCCAGCGTCAGGGCCATCATGGCGCCCGCCGCGACATCGGCGGTCAGCGTCACCGGACAGTCCGGCGCCTGTGCCGTCTGCGGCGCAGGCAAGGCCATATCAGGACTGGCCGAGGCAGGCGCGGGCAGGCGCATCATCGCCGCCTCGGAAGGCAGGCGGGGCAGGGCTGCGGCGGAGGAGGTGTCGGTGATGGCGGCCAGCGTCAGCGGCTCTGCCCCCCGCGCCGGGCCCACCGTCGTGCTGCGCTGCATCACGTAGCCGGTGCCAAGCGCAATGGACAGGGTCGCCGCGGCAAGAAGGTAGGTGTTGAGACGTGCCATGGCCAGATGCCTCCCGAAGCTTCGGTCTGGAAACAATCTGCCGCGCAAAAGTGGCGCTGTTGCGGCGTGAAGGCGGAGTCATTCGGGCGCGCGGGGAACCCTGCGCGCCCGGTCAGGTCAGGCCAGCCGACCGTGGCAATGCTTGAACTTCTGGCCCGAGCCGCAGGGGCAGGGGTCGTTGCGGCTGGGATTGCCCCAGGTCGCGGGATCGGTCTCGTCGAAGCCTTCGACCAGCGGCAGACCGGCGGCGGGCGTGGCCACGTTCTCGGTGGGCCCCACCGCCGTGGCCTGTTCCGCCTGCTCGCGCAGCTGCGCCTGCTGGGTCGCCATCTGCTGCATCATCGCCCGCTGTTCTTCTTCGGACATGGGGCGGATGCGGCCCAGCTGTTCGGTCACCCGTTCCCGCAGCGATTCCAGCATCGATTCGAACAGCTGGAAGGCCTCGGTCTTGTATTCGTTCAGCGGGTCACGCTGCGCATAGCCGCGGAAGCCCACGACAGAGCGCAGATGCTCCAGCGTCAGCAGATGTTCGCGCCATTTGGTGTCGATGGTCTGCAGCAGCACCTGCTTTTCGATCTGCCGCATGGTGTCGGGACCAAAAGACTCGGTCTTTTTGGCCATGAAGCTGTCCGACAGCTCGCCCAGACGCTCGCGCATGATCTCTGCATCCACGCCTTCCTCGTCACCCCATGCGATGACCGGCGCGTCGAAGCCCATCTTTTCCAGCACGGCGGCGTAAAGCCCGCGGGTGTCCCACTGGTCGGCATAGCTTTTCGGCGGAATATAGGTGTCGATCAGGTCGTCGATCACCTCGTGGCGCATATCCTCCACGATCTCCGACAGATCCTTGGCTTCCATGATCTCGCGGCGCTGCGCAAAGATCACCTTGCGCTGGTCGTTCATCACGTCGTCGAATTTCAGCAGCTGCTTGCGGATGTCGAAGTTGCGGCCCTCGACCTTGGCCTGAGCGCGCTCCAGCGACTTGTTGACCCAAGGGTGAACAATCGCCTCGCCTTCCTTCATCCCGAGCTTGGACAGCACCCGGTCCAGCCGTTCGGAGCCGAAGATGCGCATCAGGTCATCTTCCAGCGACAGATAGAACGAAGAGCGCCCCGGGTCGCCCTGACGCCCCGACCGGCCGCGCAACTGGTTGTCGATGCGGCGGCTTTCATGGCGTTCGGTGGCCAGAACGTAAAGCCCGCCCGCCTGCTTCACCGCTTCCTCGTCGGCGGTATGGGCGGATTCGATGCGCTTGCGGATCTCTTCGGGATCGGCCTCGGGGCTGGCGGCGATGGCCTCCATCACCTTGAATTCGACATTGCCGCCCAGCTTGATGTCGGTGCCGCGCCCGGCCATGTTGGTGGCGATGGTGATGGCGCCCAGCTTGCCCGCATCGGCGACGATCTGCGCTTCCTGCTCGTGCTGGCGCGCGTTCAGCACGTTATGCGGCAGCTTGGCCTCGGTCAGCAGCCGGCTCAGCATCTCGGATTTATCGATGGAGGTGGTCCCCACCAGCACCGGCTGGCCCTTGCCATGCGCCTCGCGGATTTCCTCCACGATGGCCTCGTATTTCTCGCGGGCGGTGCGGTAGACCTTGTCGTCCTCGTCGATCCGCGCGATGGGCCGGTTGGTCGGAACCTCGACCACGCCCAGCTTGTAGATCTCCATGAACTCCTCGGCCTCGGTCAGCGCCGTGCCGGTCATGCCCGACAGCTTTTCATACAGCCGGAAGTAGTTCTGGAAGGTCACCTGCGCCAGCGTCACGTTTTCGGGCTGGATCTGGCAGGCTTCCTTCGCCTCGATCGCCTGATGCAGCCCGTCGGACAGACGGCGCCCCAGCATCATGCGGCCGGTGAATTCGTCGATCAGCACCACCTGCCCGTCGCGGACGATGTAATCCTTGTCGCGGGTATACAGCTTGTGCGCGCGCAGCCCCTGATTGACGTGGTGCACGATGGTGGTGCTTTCGGGATCGTAAAGCGACTGGCCCTCGGGCAGCACGCCCCGCGCCAGCAGCTTCTGCTCCAGAGCCTCGTTGCCCTCGTCGGTGAAGGTGACGCTGCGGCTTTTCTCCTCGATCTTGTAATGCTCTTCTTCAAGCTCGGGGATCAGCCGGTCGATGGCGATGTAAAGCTCGGACCGGTCCTGCGACGGGCCGGAGATGATCAGCGGCGTGCGCGCCTCGTCCACCAGAATGCTGTCGACCTCGTCGACGATGGCGAAGTAATGGCCGCGCTGCATCATCTGGGCCAGTTCGGCCTTCATGTTGTCGCGCAGGTAGTCGAAGCCCAGCTCGTTGTTGGTGGCATAGGTGATGTCGCAGGAATAGGCCTGCTTCTTCTCGGCCTCGTCCTGATGCGGGTAGACCACGCCGGTGGTCATGCCCAGCATCCCGAACACCTTGGACATCCATTCGGCGTCGCGGCGGGCAAGGTAATCGTTCACCGTCACCACATGCACGCCCTTGCCGGTGAGCGCGTTGAGATAGGCCGGGAAGGTGGCGACCAGCGTCTTGCCCTCGCCGGTTTTCATTTCGGAGATATTGCCCTGATGCAGGAAAATCCCGCCCATCAGCTGCGTGTCGAAGGCGCGCAGCCCCAGCGCGCGCTTGGCGGCTTCACGGCAGTTGGCAAAGGCCTCGGGCAGCAGCGCGTCCAGCGTCTCCCCCCCGGCGAGCCGCTCGCGCAGCTCTGCCGTCTTGGCGGCGAGCCCGGCATCCTCGAGTTTCTCGAACTCGGGCTCCAGTGCGTTGATCCGCTCGACCGTGGGTCTTGTGGACTTGATCTGGCGGTCGTTCGGGGTTCCGAACATTTTCCGCGCGAGTTTTCCAATCCCCAGCATTATGGTCTGCCCGTCCTGTCTGACAAGTTTGTGTTCCGCGTGCGGCATCCGCTTGCCCGCCTCGCACACAGCCCATATGACACAGGGGAACGACCGGCCTTGCAGAGCCTTGGGGCGATGTAAGCGGCAGGTCCCCAAGTGTCAACGCCGCCCGTCATGGGGCGGCTCTCAGGAAGGAGGCAGAAATGCCGCAACCCCTCATGAAATCCAGTGCCGCGGCGCTGGCGCTGGCCATTGCCCTCGCGCTGCCCGCACAGGCGCAGGACGCGACCCCCGCCCCCGAGATGACCGCCGACACGGTGGTCGCCACCGTCAACGGTCAGGACATCACGCTGGGCAACATGCTGGCGATCCGCGCAAATCTGCCGGAACAGTATCAGCAGCTGGGCGACGAAGTGCTGTGGGACGGCATCCTTGACCAGCTGGTGCAGCAGAGCGTGCTGGCGCAGGACGAGAAGGCCGAGGAGACCCGCCGCGTGCAGGTCGCGCTGGAAAACGAACGCCGTGCGCTGCTTGCCGCCGAAGTGGTGGCCGCGATTGCCCGCGATGCGATGACCGACGATGCGGTGCAGGCCGCCTATGACGCGCAATATGCCGGTGCCGAGCTTGGCACCGAATACAACGCCTCGCACATCCTCGTGGAAACCGAGGAAGAGGCGCAGGCCATTGCCGAAGAAGTGAAGGGCGGCGCCGATTTCGCCACCGTTGCGCGTGAAAAATCCACCGGCCCCTCCGGCCCCAATGGCGGCGAACTGGGCTGGTTCGGTCCCGGCATGATGGTCGAGGAATTCCAGCAGGCGGTCGAAGGCATGGAAGTGGGCGCCGTGTCCGACCCCGTGCAGACGCAGTTCGGCTGGCATGTCATCAAGCTGAACGAGGAGCGCGCCATGGAGGCCCCGGCGCTCGACTCCGTGCGCGCCGAGCTGGAAATGCAGATCCAGCAGGAGGCGGTGAAGAGCTATATCGACGAAAAGCTCGCCGCTGCCGAAGTGACCCGCACCCCCTCCACCGAGGTTGACCCCTCGGCGCTCTCCAACATGCAGCTGCTGGAGGAATAAGTGGCCAAGACCCTCGCCGTCTCCCCGCTGGCCCCTGCGGCCTTTCCCGATCTGCCGGTCATTGGCGGCGTGCGCTTTGCCGCCGCCGCAGCCGGTGTCCGCTATGCCGGTCGCACCGATGTGATGCTGGCCATGCTGGATCCGGGCAGCACGGTGGCGGGGGTCTTCACCCGCTCGGCCACCCGGTCCGCCCCGGTGCTGGACTGTCAGGACAAGATCGGTCACGATTCCGCCGAAGGTGCGGCGATCATCGTGAATTCCGGCAATTCCAACGCCTTCACCGGGCGCAACGGGATCGAAGCGACCCGCGCCGTCATCCATGCCGTGGCCGTGGCCACCGGCCTGCCGGAGGAGCGGGTCTTTTCCTCCTCCACCGGCGTGATCGGCGAGCCGCTGCCGCATGAACGCATCACCGCCAAGGTGGACCAGCTGGTTGGCGCGCTGGACGAAACCGGCATCGCCGGGGCCGCGCGCGCCATCATGACCACCGACACCTTCCCCAAGGGCGCCATGGCCACGGTCGATCTGCCCGGCGGGCAGGTGAAGATCGCAGGCATCGCCAAGGGCTCGGGCATGATCGCGCCCGACATGGCGACGATGCTGGTCTATGTCTTCACCGATGCCCGCATCGCGCGCGCGGATCTGCAGGCGATGGTCTCTGACATCAACGCCCGCAGCTTCAACTGCATCACCGTCGACAGCGACACCTCCACCTCTGACACGCTGCTGATGGGCGCCACCGGCGCCTCGGGCGTGACGGTGACAGCTGCCGACACCGCCTTCACCACGGCGCTGGAAGCGGTGTTCCTCGACCTTGCGCATCAGGTGGTGCGGGATGGCGAAGGCGCCACCAAGTTCGTCACGGTCGAGGTGACGGGGGCCGCCAGCGATGCCGATGCCCGCACCCATGCGCTCTCCATCGCCAATTCGCCGCTGGTCAAGACCGCCATCGCGGGCGAGGATCCGAACTGGGGCCGCGTCGTCATGGCCGTGGGCAAATCCGGCGCCGCTGCCGACCGCGACCTGCTGACCATCCGCTTCGGCGATGTGCTGGTGGCGGAAAAGGGCTGGGTGTCGCCCGATTACCGCGAGGAAGACGGCGCCGCACTGATGCGCCAGCCCGAAATCACCATCCACGTGGATCTGGGGCTGGGGCAGGGGAAGGCTACGGTCTGGACCTGCGACCTGACCCACGGCTATATCAGCATCAACGCCGATTACCGGTCCTGAAGGCTCTGGCCTTCTTCTGACCAGAAATATCCCGGGGAGCGGGGGGGGGAGGAAACA
>NZ_JAYKSL010000003.1:38800-56166 GCF_035481585.1 Salipiger marinus
CCCCCCCCCCCCCCCCCCCCCCCCTACTTCGTGCCGCGCCTCCGGCGCGAGGGGCAGAGCCCCTCGCCTGTCCTCCCGCTGGCAAAAGGCCCTCCCATGACCAAGATCGTTCTCGTCTCCGCCGTGGCCCTGATCGACGTGGAGGGGCGGGTGCTGCTGGGGCAGCGGCCCGAAGGCAAATCCATGGCCGGGCTCTGGGAATTTCCCGGCGGCAAGGTCGAGGCCGGGGAGACCCCGGAGGCCGCGCTAATCCGCGAGCTGCACGAAGAGCTGGGCATAGAGACATGGTCAAGCTGCCTTGCGCCGCTGACCTTCGCCTCGCATGCCTATGACAGCTTCCACCTGCTGATGCCGCTTTTTGCCTGCCGCAAATGGCAGGGCGTGCCGCAGTCGCGCGAAGGGCAGGCGCTGAAATGGGTGCAGGCGCGCGATCTGGCGAGCTATCCCATGCCCCCTGCGGACATTCCGCTGATCCCGATCCTGCGCGACTGGCTCTGATCCAAAGCGGCAAAGTCCAGACTAAAGTCTTAATGAACAAGATTAAGGCGAAAAAAAACCGTGATCTGCTGCGAAAAGCGACAGTTCTGCGACATATTTCTATAGTTTCGTTAACGTTTCCGTCCTACCTTGAAGGGGTCATCGGCTTTTTTGAGGGAATCGAACATGTTGCGCACCATCGTTCTGGGAACCTGCGTTTCGGTGCAGGGTATCCTCGAGAAGAAACTTCCGGACGGTCGTATCGCTGTCCGCGTCGGCAACCGCGTGGTCACCGGCACCCCGGTTTCTGCCTGATGTGACAGGGCTTTGGCCCGTCACACAGCCCGCATCTCGGAACAGAAAAAGGGAAGGCGAAAGCCTTCCCTTTTTTAATGTCTGCGGGGCAGGGCCCCGATAGGGTCGCTGTCCCGGCCAGATCAGGGCCGGGACGGGGCGGGGATCAGAGCGTGCGCTCGACCTCTTCCCGCTCGAAGATTTCGATGACATCGGAGGGCCGGATGTCGTCATAGTTCTCGAAGGCCATACCGCATTCCTGACCGGACTGGACCTCGGACACTTCGTCCTTGAACCGCTTGAGCGTCTTGAGCGTGCCTTCGTGGATGACCACGTTGTCGCGCAGCAGACGCACCCCGGCAGAGCGGCGTGCCACCCCTTCGGTCACCAGACAGCCCGCGACCTTGCCCACGTTGGAGACCTTGAAGACCTCCTTGATGGTGGCGTAGCCGATGAAATGCTCGCGGATTTCGTTGGACAGCAGGCCGGAAGCCGCCGCCTTCACGTCATCCACCAGATCGTAGATCACCGAATAGTACCGGATCTCCACACCCTTCTGGTTGGCGGCACCGCGCGCCGGGGCATTGGCCCGGACGTTGAAGCCGATCACCGGGCAACCCGACGCTTCGGCAAGGCCGATATCGGTTTCGGTGATGGCGCCCACGCCGGAATGGATGACCCGCACCCGCACTTCGTCGTTGCCGACCTTTTCCAGCGCCTGAACGATCGCTTCCGCCGAGCCCTGCACGTCCGCCTTCACGACGACCGGCAGTTCCGAGACGCTCTGATCGTCCTTGGCCTTCTTCATCAGCTGTTCCAGCGTGGTGGCAGCACCCGCCGCCGCGCGCTTGTCCTTGGTGACCTTGGCGCGATATTCCGCGATCTCGCGGGCCTGCGCTTCGGTTTCCACCACGTTCAGCACGTCGCCAGCCTCGGGGGTGCCGTTCAGACCCAGCACCTCCACGGGAACCGACGGCCCCGCTTCCTTCACGCGCTCGCCCTTGTCGTTGATGAGCGCACGGACCTTGCCGTACTGCTCGCCCACGACAAAGATGTCGCCCTGCCGCAGCGTGCCGTTCTGCACCAGAACGGTGGCCACGGGACCGCGACCCACATCCAGCTGCGCCTCGATCACGGCGCCAAGGGCGGCGCGTTCGGGGTTGGCCTGCAGTTCAAGGATCTCGGCCTGAAGCGCGATGGCTTCCAGCAGGTTGTCGAGCCCCTTGCCGGTCTTGGCGGAGACTTCCACATCCTGCACGTCGCCGGACATTTCTTCCACGACCACTTCGTGCTGCAGCAGATCGGTGCGGACCTTCAGCGGGTTCGCCTCGTGCTTGTCCACCTTGTTGATCGCCACGATCATCGGCACCTTGGCCGCTTTCGCGTGATTGATCGCCTCGATGGTCTGCGGCATCACCGCGTCATCCGCAGCCACCACCAGCACCACGATATCCGTCACCTGAGCCCCGCGGGACCGCATGGAGGTGAAGGCGGCGTGGCCCGGCGTGTCGAGGAAGGTCAGCACGGCGCCGTCCTTCGTCGTCACCTGATAGGCGCCGATATGCTGGGTGATCCCGCCAGCTTCACCGGAGGTGACGCTGGTGTTGCGGATCGCATCCAGCAGCGAGGTCTTGCCGTGGTCCACATGGCCCATGATCGTGATGACCGGGGGGCGGGTGTGCAGATCTTCGGGCTTGTCCCGCGCGGTCTGGATCACGTCTTCGACGTCGGCATCGGACACGCGGGTAACCCGGTGGCCAAATTCTTCGATCACCATTTCTGCGGTGTCGGCGTCGAGGCTCTGGTTCTGGGTCGCCATGATGCCCATCTGCATCAGCGACTTGACCACATCGGCCACGCGTTCGGCCATCCGGTTGGCCAGTTCGGCCACCGTGATCGCCTCGGGCAGCTGCACGTCGCGCACCACCTTTTCGCGGTTCTGCGTGCCCATGGCCTTCTGACGCGCGCGCTCCTGCTTGCGCTTCATGGCAGCCATGGATTTCTGCCGGCCGCCTTCGCCGCCAAGCGCCTGATTCAGCGTCAGCTTGCCCGCGCGGCGTGCGCCGTCATCGCGGGTCCGGGTCGACCGGCCGCGTTCTTCACGTTCGCGATCCGCCTTGCGCTGCGGCGTAGGTCCGGGCGCAGCTCCAGGAGCCCCCGCCGGACGCGGCGCGGCAGAGCTTGCCGGTGCGCCCGCATCCGACTTGGCGGCGGGACGTGCCGCAGGTGCGGCAGCGGCAGCTTCGGCGCGCTTGGCGGCCTCGGCTTCCTCGCGCTTGCGGCGCTCTTCCTCTTCCGCTTTCAGGCGGGCCTTTTCTTCGGCCTCGCGCTGTTCGCGCTCTTTCTGTTCCTTTTCGGCGCGCATGCGCTCACGCTCTTCAGCGCGCGCCTTTTCATCGGCCGCGCGCTGTGCGGTCTCTTCGACCTCGCGGGCCTTGGCGGCCTGCAGCGCCCGCAGCCGACGTTCCATCTCCGCGTCGGAGATCCCCGCCGGACGGTTGCCGCCCGATCCGCCTTGCGATCCGCCCGAGCCCTTGGCGCCGTTCGCGGCACCGGGTTTGGGCACCACGACGCGCTTGCGCTTGGTCTCCACCACGACGTTCTTGGTCCGTCCGTGGCTGAAGCTCTGCTTCACATTCCCCGAACGGGGTCCGCCGCCGCGCAAACCCAAAGTCTTCTTGCCGTCGTTATCGCTCATTCAGCTTCTCTTGTCCTTTCCGGCGGCCCTTGCCGCCCGCGGCAGCCCCTGCTGCCGTTGCCGCGTCTGCCATTGCGACGCGCAGGCCCTTCAATCGTTGGGCCTCGTCTACAACACGTTTGGTGAGTCCACCAGCGCCAAGCGCCGCATGTATCACCTTTTCCCGGCCAAAGGCCAGCCCAAGTTCGTCTGCCGTCAGCCACCCGATGTAATTGCCCCCGTAGGGCGTGCTTAATTTGGATTTGCCACGGCTTGACCCGTCTTCGGCCTGAATGAGCACGCGCGCGTCCTCCCGGGCCAGCCAATCCTTCACCTTTTCATAGCCAGAAACCGCCACGCCGGATTTCCGGGCAAGGCTCACCAGTTCCACCACGCGTTTGGCCAGCATCTCCTCGATCAGATCCGCCAGCCGGTCGGGCACCGTCACCGGTGCCTTTGCGGCGCGGGCAAAAAGTCCCTTGCCCGCCGCCTTGTCCAGTGCCTTCCGCTCCGCCGCGACCCAGATTCCCCGGCCCGGCAGCTTGCCGGCAAGATCGGGAACGATCTGGTTGTCGGGACCGACCACGAAGCGGATCAGTCCCGTCGCGGGCGCAGACTCGCCGGTGGCGATGCAGCGCCGTTCGGGGCCGTCTTCCCTGTCTTTGTCTACACCACCACGGCTCATCTGGGAATCAGGCCTCCGCCTTGTCTTCGGCTGCGGCCTCCGCCTCGGCAGCGGCCTGAGCCACCATGTCCTCGGGATCGACCCAGCCCAGCATGACGCGGGCGGTCATGATCATGTTCTGCGCTTCTGCGAGGTCGACGGAGAATTTCTCCAGCAGGCCCTCGTCCTTGGTGCGCTGGCCGTCCACCGTGGTCCAGCCTCCGGCCAGTTCCCAGTCGGCGCAGGTGGCGAAGTCTTCAAGCGTCTTGATGCCATCTTCGGCCAGTGCCTCCACCATCTGGGGTGTCAGGCCCTCGAATTCAACCAGGCTGTCCTCCACACCCAGTTCGCGGGCATGTTCCAGCGCCTTGCGGGCCTGCTCTTCCAGATGCTCGCGGGCGCGGGTCTGCAGTTCGTGCGCGGTGTCCTCGTCGACGCCGTCGATCACCAGCAGTTCGTCCTGCTCCACATAGGCCACCTCTTCGAGGTTGGTGAAGCCTTCGGCGACCAGAAGCTGCGCGAAGAATTCGTCCAGATCCAGCGTGTCCATGAACAGCTGGGTGCGCTCCTCGAATTCCTTCTGGCGGCGCTTGGATTCTTCTTCCTCGGTCATGATGTCGATGTCGAGCCCGGTCAGCTGGCTGGCCAGACGCACGTTCTGGCCGCGGCGACCAATGGCAAGGCTCAGCTGCTCGTCCGGCACCACGACTTCGATGCGCTCGGCATCTTCGTCCAGCACCACTTTCGACACTTCGGCAGGCTGCAGCGCGTTCACAAGGAAGGTCGGCACATCCTCGTTCCACGGGATGATGTCGATCTTTTCGCCCTGAAGCTCGTTGACCACGGCCTGCACGCGGCTGCCGCGCATGCCGACGCAGGCGCCGACAGGGTCGATGGAGCTGTCATAGGAGATGACGGCGATCTTGGCGCGCGAGCCCGGATCCCGGGCCACGGCCTTGATCTCGATGATGCCGTCATAGATTTCGGGCACTTCCATCTTGAACAGTTCGGACATGAATTCCGGCGCGGTGCGCGACAGGAAAATCTGCGGCCCGCGGGCCTCGCGGCGCACGTCCTTGACATAGCAGCGGATGCGGTCGCCGGGGCGATAGCTTTCGCGGCCGATCTTCTCGTTGCGGCGCAGGATCGCCTCGCCGCGGCCCACGTCCACGATGAGGTTGCCATATTCCTCGCGCTTGACCTGACCGTTGATGATCGTGCCCTGACGGTCCTTGAATTCCTCATACTGGCGGTCGCGCTCGGCTTCGCGGACCTTCTGCAGGATCACCTGCTTGGCCGACTGCGCGGCGATGCGGCCCAGATCGACGGGCGGCACTTCCTCTTCATAGACATCGCCCACCTTGGGCTCCGCCATGTACTGCCGCGCCTGCTTGACGGTCAGTTCCGACTGGTAGTTCTCCAGCGCCTCGTCCTCGACCACGGTGCGCACGCGGGTAAAGGTCGCCCGGCCGGTGCGGCGGTCGATCTTCACGCGGATGTCCATTTCGGAGCCGTAGCGGCTCTTGGCGGCCCGGGCGAGGCTTTCCTCCATCGCTTCGATGACCAGACCGGGGTCGATCATCTTTTCGCGCGCGACGGCTTCGGCGGTCTGCAGAAGCTCCAGCTGGTTGGCAGAGGTGATCGCCATGTCTTTAGTCCTCCTGAGCGGCCGCGTCGTCGGCCTCGATGTCGTCGAATTGGGTTTCGTCCACTTCCTGCGCCTTGCGGGCGCGGAGCATGTCGCGGATCAGGTCGTCGGTCAGCACCAGCTTGGCATCCGACAGCCAGTCAAAATCGAGCCCGATGGTCTGCACCTCGCCGCCCTCGCTTTCGGGGTCGATGTTCAGCAGCACCTCGTTGCCCTCGACGCCGGCCAGCACGCCGCGCCAGCGCTTGCGGCCCTCGATCATCTCGGCGGTCTCGATCCGGACCTCATAGCCTTCGAACGTGTCGAAATCCTTGAGCCGGGTCAGCGGGCGGTCGATGCCGGGGCTCGACACTTCCAGCGTATAGGCGTCGATGATCGGATCTTCCACATCCAGCGTGGCCGAGACGGCGGTGGAGATGCGCGCGCATTCATCCACCTCGATCCCGCCTTCGGGACGTTCGGCCATGATCTGCAGCGTGGGTGTCTTGCCGCCCATCAGCCGGATGCGCACAAGTTCAAACCCCATATCCTCTAGAACGGGGGTCACGATTTCAGCCAGACGCCGGTCGATGGCGGTTTTGGCGATGAGCTCGGTCATGTGGGTCCGATCCTTGGAAACAAAAAGACGGGCGCGCGGCCCGTCGATGGTTCCCGGTGGGCTTCGGTCAGGGACCGACGCGCCGCTGTTGAAACGGGGATATACGCGCGGCGTCACGATTCCGCAAGGCCCTTTGCCGGACCGGGTGTATGGAACCGAAAGGCCATGGCCGCCGTTCGTTGGCGGGCCTTCAAAGGACATCATGATGCAAGTCTTCCGCTGCCCCGCCTGCCGGGCCACGCTTTATTTCCACAACACCGCCTGCACCTGCGGGCAGCCGGTGTGGTTCGATCCCGACGCGCAGACCATGCGCGCCGAAGGGACGGACTGCGCCAACCGCGCCGAGATCGGCTGCAACTGGCTGGCCGAGGCCGGAGGGCTCTGCCGGTCCTGCGCGATGACCGAAACCGTCCCCGACCTGCGCGAACCCGACAACCTGCCGCTCTGGACGCGGGCGGAACTGTCGAAGCGACGGATGCTTGCCAACCTGTCGCGCTGGGGCTGGCTGACCCCGAACGATCCCGGCCAGCGCCCGGTGTTCCGGATGCTGTCGGAACAGACCGCCACGGGCGGGGCGAACGTGGTCATGGGCCATGCCGACGGGGTCATCACCATCAACGTGACCGAAGCCAGCGACACCGTTCTGGCCAAGCGTCAGGAACAGTTCGGCGAGCTTTACCGCACCATGCTGGGCCATATCCGGCACGAGATGGCGCATTTCCTGTTCCTGCGGCTTGCGGAACATCCCGGTTTCCTGCGGTCCTTCCGGGAGCTGTTCGGGGATGAGCGCGCCGATTACGCGGCAGCCCTTGCCGCGCATTACGAGTCGCCGGGCGCCCCGGGCGAAGAGCAGGTCACCAGCTATGCCTCTGCCCACCCGCACGAGGACTGGGCCGAGACGCTGGCGCATCTGCTGCATCTGGTCGATCTTACCGACAGCGCGGCCTCGGCGGGGCTGTCGCTGGCAGAGGCGCGGGCCAATGTGCCGGGCGGCGGCTATGACGCCTATGCCGAAGCGGACAGCGAGGCGCTGCTGACCCGCGCCATCACCCTGTCCATCGCGGTCAACCATGTGAACCGGGCGCTGGATCTGCCCGACATCTACCCCTTCGTGCTGAAGAAGGGGGTGCGCGAAAAGCTGGCCTTCGCCCATGGCCATCTGCGGCAGGGCGCGTCAGCTGCGGGCGATCTCCAGCCGGGCGCATAGCCCGCGCGCGCCGCGGTCGAAGGCCAGCCGCCCGCCATGCTGTTCGGCCACGGCGGCCACGATGGTCAGGCCCAGCCCGAAGCCTTCCGCCGTGGCCGCGTTCGGCCCGCGGCGGAAGGGCGCGATCAGCGCCTCGATCTCGGCGGGATCGCCGGGGCCCTCATCCTCCACGGTGATGATGGCGCTGTCGGCATGGGCCTCCAGCCCGACATGGGCGCGGCGGCCATATTTCAGCGCATTGTCCACAAGGTTCGACACCGCGCGCTGCAGGGACACCGGGCGCGCCACCACCAGCACGCGCCGCGCCTCGGGCAGCGATCCTTCGCCCGCGCGCGACATGAACAGCGACCGCCCGCCCCGCACCACGATGGGCTCGGCAGGCAGCAGGTCGACCGGGCGGCCCATGTCCTGATAATCGGCCACCAGCGCATCAAGAAGCGCCGACAGCGACAGCGCGCGCGGCACCTCCACGCTCAGTTCCGACCGGGTATAGGTCAGCACGCTTTCGATCATGCCGGTCATGCGGTCGATGTCGGTTTCGAACCGGGCGCGCAGCGCGTCATCCTCGATCAGCGCCGTGCGCAGGCGCAGCCGGGTGGCGGGGGTGCCCAGATCATGGCTGACCCCAGAGAGCACCGTCAGCCGCTGCGACAGCGCGGCGCGTTCGGATTCCAGATGCGCATTCACCGCTGCCACGATCTCGCGCAGCTCCTCCGGTCCTTCGGCCTCGTAACTGTCCGGCCCGCCCAGACGGCGGCGCCCCATAAGGCTGCGCGCGAAGATCTCGAACCCGCCGGTGACGCGGGCGACATGGCTCAGCAGCCCCGCCAGCGCCAGCACCGCCCCCAGCGCGCCGACCAGCCGGTAATCGCCCGGTGCCGCCCCGCAGCCCCAGACCGCGCGCCCGTCGATGCGCGTCCACAGCCCGTCCGGCGTGCGCGAAAACAGCACCGGTTCGCTGCAGAAGCTGGCCAGCAGCCGGGTGACCCGGCCAAATTTCTCTGCCGCGCCATGCGCCCCTGCCGCGTTCAGCGCCGCCACCGGATAGCGCAGGCTGTCCGACACGATGGCAAGGCTCAGCGCCTCGCCCGCCGGGGTGCCGGGCAGGTCGGGGCGGATGCTGACCTGCGTGACATAGGCAGGCTGCGGCGCGCCGGGCAGGCGGGCAAAGGCGCCCGTTTCGGCCAAGGCGACAAGCTCGGGGGGCAGGGGGCTGATGATGACCCCTGCAGGCGGGGTGGTGCCGTGGCGCAGGCTTTCCCATGTGGCGATGCCGCCGATTTCCGCCCGCGCCAGATAAGCCCGCCATGCATTGGCGGAGCCCAGCCACAGCAGCGCCGCCCCCAGCCCCAGACCGAAGGCCAGCGCCACCCAGATCATGCCGATGCTGCGCAGCCGCAGCCCGGGGCGGGGCGGGGTCACGCCTCCTCCGTGGTCACGTCTGTCGCCAGCACATAGCCCAGCCCGCGTTCGGTGCGCAGAAGCTGCGGATCGCGCGGGTTGCGTTCGATCTTGCCGCGCAGGCGGCCCACCAGCACGTCGATGGCGCGGCCCGGCTGGTCGGTCCCGTCTCCGGCCACATCCAGCGCCGCCGCGATCTCCTCCCGCGTCAGCGGGATGCGCGGATTGGCCAGCAGCACCTTCAGCAGCGCCGTCTCGCGCCGCGACAGCGCCACCTCGAACCCTTCGGGCGAGCGCACCTCGTCGCGCCGCGCGTCATAGACCCAGCCCGCGAAGCGGTAGGTTTCGGTGCGCCGCCGATAGGCCAGCGAGGGGGTGCGCTGCGCCCGGTGCAGCACGGCGCGCACCCGCGCGATCAGCAGATCGGGGTTGAACGGCTTCGCGATATAATCATCCGCGCCCACCTCATAGCCCGCCATGCGCTGGTGATCGGCGGACAGCGCCGAGACGAAGATCACCGGCACGTTCTGATCGCGGCGCAGCCTTGCGCAGATCTCGGTGCCGTTTTCATCGCCCAGCATCACGTCCAGCAGGATCAGGTCGATCCGCCCCGCCTCCAGATGGGCGCGAATCTCGGCCTCGGTCCCGGCGGGCAGGGCGGCAAAGCCGCTGCGGTGCAGGAAACGGGTCATCATGGACCGCATGTCCTCGTCATCGTCGACAACCAGCAGGCGGGGAATGGTCACGGGCAGGCTCCGGGGCAGGGCGGGGTCACGTCTGGGTAACAAGATGTAACAGAACTGCCGACAAAAAAGGCAAGCCCTCCGCCGCGACAGTTGCGCAAAGCCCGGCCGCTGACGCACTCTTTGCCGCACCGCCGCCTTGCCGGCGGCTGTCTTGGGAGGACAAGTTCATGAAACATACGACATTTGCGACCGCTTCGGCGGTGTCTCTTCTGCTGGCCGGAACGGCCCTTGCCGAGCCTCAGGCAGAGGTGCTGCATTGGTGGACCTCGGGCGGCGAGGCCAAATCCGTGGCCGTGCTGCAGCAGGAATTCGCCGACAATGGCGGCACATGGACCGACATGCCGGTGGCGGGCGGCGGCGGCGACGCGGCGATGACTGCGCTGCGGGCCCGCGTCCTGTCCGGCAACGCCCCCACGGCGGTGCAGCTGAAGGGCCCGGCCATTCAGGAATGGTATGAGGAAGGCGTGCTCGCCGACATTTCCGGCGTGGCCGAGGCCGAAGGCTGGGGCGATCTGCTGCCCGAGGCGCTGGCCGAGCACATGAAATGCGAAGGCACCTGGTGTGCCGCACCGGTGAACGTGCACCGCGTGGACTGGATCTGGGCCAATGCCGACGTGCTGGAGCAGAACGGCATCGAGATGCCCACCACATGGGACGAATTCAACGCCGCCGCCGAAAAGCTGCAGGCAGCCGGGGTGATCCCGCTCGCCCATGGCGGGCAGTCGTGGCAGGACGCGACCGTGTTCGAAACCGTGGTGCTGGGCCTTGGCGGGCCGGAGTTCTTCCGGTCGGCGCTGATCGATCTCGACCCCGAGGCGCTGGGCTCCGACACGATGGTGCAGGTCTTCGACCAGATGCGCACCATGCGCGGCTTTGTCGATGACAACTTCTCGGGCCGCGACTGGAACCTTGCCACCGCCATGGTGATGAATGGCGAAGCGGCATTCCAGATCATGGGCGACTGGGCCAAGGGCGAATTCATCGCCGCAGGCAAGGTGCCGGGCGAGGATTTCCTCTGCGGCTCCACCCCCGGGGACGGCTTCCTGTACAACGTCGACAGCTTCGCCATGTTCACCGTGGAAGGCGAGGACAAGATCGCCGGTCAGGACCTGCTGGCCAAGCTGATCATGGGCCCGAACTTTCAGGAAGTGTTCAACCTGAACAAGGGCTCCATCCCCGCCCGCACCGATGTCGCGCTGGATGACTTCGACATGTGCGCGCAGAAATCCTCCGAAGACATGACCGCCAGCGCCGACAGCGGCGCGCTGCTGCCGTCCTATGCGCATGGCATGGCGCTGCGCGGGGCGCAGGCCGGGGCGATCACCGATGTGGTGACCGCGCATTTCAACTCCGACATGTCGTCCGAAGACGCGGTGAAGATGCTCACCGACGCCGTCGCCAACTCCATGTAAGTCCGCGCGTCTGGCGCGCCCGTCCCGCCCCCGTTCCGGGGGCGGGGTTTTTTCGGAGGACCGACAATGACCAAATGGTTCGAGACCCATCTGCCCAAGATGGTGCTTGCCCCCTCGTTCATCGCCGTGCTGATCTTTGTCTATGGCTTCATCGCATGGACGGCGTGGGTCAGTTTCACCCGGTCAAAGCTGCTGCCGCGCTATGATCTGGACGGCGTGATCCAGTATGAGCGGCTGTTCGCCAGCCCGCGCTGGGACACCGCGATGAACAACCTGTTCCTGTTCGGGGCACTGTTCATCGGCATCGCCATGGTGCTGGGGCTGGCGCTGGCCATCCTGCTGGACCAGCGCATCCGCATCGAAGGCGCGATCCGCACCATCTATCTTTACCCCATGGCCCTGTCGATGATCGTCACCGGCACCGCGTGGAAATGGATCCTCAACCCCGGTCTGGGGATCGAGGCGACGGTGCGCGGCTGGGGCTTCGAAAGCTTCACCTTCGACTGGCTGGTGAACCCCGATTTCGCCATCTACACCATCGTGCTGGCCGCGATCTGGCAAAGCTCCGGCTTCGTGATGGCGCTGTTCCTTGCCGGGCTCCGCTCCGTCGACGGCGAGATCATCAAGGCCGCGCAGGTGGACGGCATCCCCACATGGCGCATCTATTCCGCCATCATCATCCCGTCGATGGCGCCGATCTTCCTGTCGGCCTTCATCGTGCTGTCGCACCTCGCGATCAAGAGCTTCGATCTGGTCATCGCGCTGACCGGGGGCGGCCCCGGCTATGCCACCGATCTGCCCGCCACCTACATGTATGCCATGGCGTTTTCCCGCGGCGACATCGGTCAGGCGGCAAGCTCTGCCATGATCATGATGCTCGTCGTCTTCGCGATCGTGGTGCCTTACCTCTATTCCGAACTGAGGGCGAAGAATGACTGATCTTGCAGCTTCCGCCACCCCCGCCGCGCGCCCCCGTCGCGGGGCCGGGCGCATCGCGCTGCGCTGGGGGCTTTACCTCCTGCTCTGCCTCTTTGCGCTCTATTATCTGTTGCCGCTTTTCGTGATGGTCACCACCTCGCTGAAAAGCCTTGATGAAATCCGCTCCGGCAGCCTTGTGGCCCTGCCGCGCGACATCACCTTCGAGGCGTGGCGCACCGCGTGGTCCGGCGCCTGCACCGGCATCCAATGCGAAGGCCTGCGGCCCTATTTCTGGAACTCCGTGCTGCTGGCGGTGCCCGCCGTGCTGATCTCCACCGTGGTGGGGGCGCTCAACGGCTATGTCGTGGCGCAGTGGCGGTTCCGTGGCGCCAACATCATCTTCTCGCTGATGCTGTTCGGCTGCTTCATCCCGTTTCAGGTGGTGCTGCTGCCCATGGCGCGGCTGCTGGGGCTGATGGGCATCGCGGGCACCATCCCGGGGCTGATCTTTGTCCATGTCATCTATGGCATCGGCTTCACCACGCTGTTCTTCCGCAACTACTACGTCACCATCCCGTCGGAACTGGTGAAGGCGGCCAAGGTGGACGGGGCGGGGTTCTTCCGCATCTTCTTTGCCATCTTCATGCCGCTGTCGCTGCCGATCCTCGTGGTCTCGGTCATCTGGCAGTTCACCCAGATCTGGAACGACTTCCTGTTCGGCGTGTCCTTCAGCTCGGCCGGCACCCAGCCCGTCACCGTGGCGCTGAACAACATCGTCAACTCCACCACCGGCGTCAAAGCCTACAATGTCGACATGGCCGCCGCGATCATCGCGGCCCTGCCGACGCTGCTGGTCTACATCGTCGCCGGGAAATATTTCATCCGCGGGCTTACCGCCGGTTCGGTCAAAGGATGACGCCCATGGCTCCCATTCTCGAAATTTCCAAGCTCCGGAAAAGCTACGGCTCCACGGAGATCCTCAAGGACATCAACGTGTCCATCGACAAGGGCGATTTCCTTGTCCTTGTCGGGCCTTCGGGCTGCGGCAAGTCCACCCTGCTCAACTGCATCGCGGGGCTGGAGCCGATCACCGGCGGGTCGATCCTGATCGACGGGCAGGACATGACCCATGTCAGCCCCAAGGACCGCAACATCGCCATGGTGTTCCAGAGCTACGCGCTTTACCCCACCATGAGCGTGGCCAAGAACATCACCTTCGGCATGAAGGTGCGCGGCGTGGATCAGGCGACGCAGGACCGCAAGCTGCGCGAAGTGGCGCAGCAGCTGCAGATCGAGGCCTATCTGAACCGCCGTCCGGGCCAGCTTTCGGGCGGGCAGCGGCAGCGGGTGGCCATGGGCCGGGCGCTGGTGCGCGATCCCAAGCTGTTCCTGTTCGACGAGCCGCTGTCCAACCTCGACGCCAAGCTGCGCGTCGAGATGCGGTCCGAGATCAAGAAGCTGCATCACCGGCTGGGCGCGTCGATCGTGTACGTGACCCATGACCAGATCGAGGCGATGACGCTGGCCACCAAGATCGTGGTGATGAAGGGCGGCGTGATCCAGCAGATCGGCACCCCGCAGGAGATCTACAACCGCCCCGCCAACCTCTTCGTGGCGGATTTCATGGGCTCTCCGGCGATGAACCTGATCCCGGCGCGGGTGCGCGGCACGCAGGTGGAAATCGACCGGCCCGGCGCCGCGCCGATCCTGCTCAGCGATCCCAAGGTGGCGGGCCTGCCGGAAAACGTGATCCTTGGCCTGCGTCCCGAAGACATCGCCGAAGCGGGCTATCGCGCCGGGTCGGACGTGCAGCAGGCGGCCTGCCAGATCGATCTGGTCGAACCGGCGGGGGCGGACACCTATGTCGTCTCCACGCTGGGGGGCAAGGCGGTGACGGCCCGGCTGCATACCGAAACCCGCGCCGCACCAGGGGAGTCGCTGGATCTGGCCTTCGATCTGGGCAAGGTGTCCTATTTCGAACCCGACAGCGGGCGGCGCCTGAACTGAGGGCATAAGAAAAAGATCTGCGCAGGGGCGGCGGTGTCTATCAGATGACCCGTTTCTGCGCAGATCACGGTGAAGAAGGTGAGGTTTTGGCGCTTTCATCGGGATAACCTGTCCGCGCACAGACCGCAGGACCGGAGCCCGACATGCCGAATGACCGCGCCACCTTCACGCAGACCACCGCCCTTGGCCGCTTTGCCCTTGCGATGCGGCAGGGCGATCCGCTGGCAGCGCTGCGCGCCGGTCTGATCGGCGAAGGGATGGACTTCGACACGCCCTTCGGCACGAAACGGATGATCTATGCCGATTACACCGCCTCGGGGCGGGCGCTGCGGCAGGTCGAAGAGTTCGTGATGACCGAAATCCTGCCCATCTATGCCAACAGCCATACCGAGGCGTCGCATTGCGGGCGCGCCATCACCCGGATGCGCGAAGAGGCGCGCGGCATCATCGCGCGCGAGATGAACGCGGGGCCCGGCTGCCATGTGATCTTTGCGGGCAATGGTGCCACGGCGGGCATCAACCGCATCGTGGGCCTGCTGCGCCTGCGCGACCGGGTGGCGGCAGGCGAGGATATCCGCGTGCTGATCGGCCCTTACGAGCATCATTCCAACATCCTGCCATGGCGCGAAAGCGGGGCGCAGGTGGCAGAGATTCCCGAAGCGGCGGAAGGCGGCGTGGACATGGACGCGCTGGCTCAGGCGCTGGCGCAGACCAAGGGCGCCGATCTGGTGGTGGGGGCGTTTTCGGCGGCGTCCAACGTCACCGGGCTGCTGACCGATGTGGACGCGGTGACCCGCGCGCTAAAGGCTGAGGGCGCGCTGGCGGTCTGGGATTACGCCTGCGCCGGGCCCTATGTGGCGATGGACATGTCGCCCGCGCCCGACGCGCAGAAGGATGCCATCGTGCTGTCGCCGCACAAGTTTCCGGGCGGGCCGGGGGCTTCGGGGCTGGCGGTGATCCGTGACACGCTGGTGCAGACGACACGGCCCACCGCGCCGGGCGGCGGCACGGTGTCTTTTGTGTCGCCATGGGATCACATCTATTCGCCCCGGGTCGAAGCGCGCGAGGAGGCGGGCACCCCCAACGTCATCGCCGACATCCGCGCGGCGCTGGCGCTGCTGGTCAAGGCCGCCGTGGGCACCGACACCATCCACGCGCGCGAGGAAACGCTGCGGGCCCGCGCGCTGGACCGTCTGGGCGCGCTGCCCGGTCTGGATCTGATGGGCGCGCCCGAAGGGCGGCGGGGTCTGCCGATCTTTTCCTTCCAGATCCACGGCGCCTCTGGGCGGGTGCATCACCAGCTGGTGACGCGGATGCTGTCGGATCACTACGGCGTGCAGGCGCGGGGCGGCTGCGCCTGTGCGGGCCCCTATGCGCATCGGCTGATGGGGCTGGACGCGCCCGCCTCCGGGGCGCTGATCGCGCGGCTCGCGGCGGGGGAGGAACTGGCCAAACCCGGCTGGACACGGCTGAACCTCAGCTACTGCCACAGCGACGCGCAGGTGGAGGCGATCCTGTCGGCGCTCTGCGATCTGGCGGCGCGGGCCGACACGCTGGCGCAGGATTACGAGGCCTGCCCGGTCACCGCCCGCTTTCACGCCCGCCCCGCCGCCTGACCCTGTTCCCCGGCGCCGGATCCCGCTCCGGCGCCGCGCGTCCCCAAAGGCTTTTGTTGCAAGCTTGCAGATTTCGGGCAAATCTGCCCGGGGCAGGGCTTGGCTCTGTCACGAGACTGTCAAGGTAACAGCATAAACGCGCGACAGTGCCCGGGCGGGACTGAACCGGCGTCCGGGGAAAAAGGGACATTATCATGAAATCGATGAACTGGCTCGCGGGTATTGCCGCGCTGCTGTCGACCACCTCCATGGTGCAGGCGCAGGATCTGGCGGCGCTTGAAGCTGCCGCCAAGGAAGAAGGCATGCTGACCACCATCGCCCTGCCGCACAGCTGGTGCGGCTATGGCGAGGTGATCGCGGGCTTCAAGGCCAAATATCCCGAGATTGAAGTCAACGAACTGAACCCCGATGCGGGCTCCGCCGACGAACTGGAAGCCGTGCGCGCCAACAAGGGCAATACCGGCCCGCAGGCGCCCGACGTTCTGGACATCGGCCTGTCCTTCGGCCCGCAGGCCAAGGAAGAAGGGCTGCTGCAGCCCTACAAGGTCTCGACATGGGACGAGATCCCCGAGGCGATCAAGGATCCCGAAGGCTACTGGTATGGCGATTATTACGGCGTCATGTCCTTCATGGTGAACAAGGATCTGATCGACACCACCCCCGAGGACTGGTCCGATCTGCTGAAGCCGGAATATGCGGGTTCGGTCGCGCTGGCGGGGGATCCGCGCGCCTCGAACCAGGCGATCCTTGCGGTTCTGGCCGCTGGCATGGCCAATGGCGGCGCCGCCGGTCAGGACGCGGGCGAGAAGGGTCTGGAATTCTTCAAGCAGATGAACGAGGCCGGTAACTTCGTGCCCGTCATCGGCAAGGCCGGCACGCTGGCACAGGGCGCCACCCCCATCACCATCATGTGGGATTACAACGCGCTGGCCGCCCGTGACACGCTGAACGGCAACCCGCCGGTGGATGTGGTCGTGCCGAAAACCGGCGTTCTGGCCGGTGTCTATGTTCAGGCGATCTCGGCCCATGCGCCGCACCCGAACGCCGCCAAGCTGTGGATGGAATACATCTACTCCGACGAAGGCCAGAACCTGTGGCTGAAGGGCTACTGCCACCCGGCGCGCTTCAACGCGATGGCCGCCGATGGCAAGATCCCGCAGGAACTGATCGACGCGCTGCCGCCCGCCGAGGCCTATGAGCAGGCCTATTTCCCGACGCTGGACGAGCAGGGCGCGAACAATGACGCCGTGGTCGGCGGCTGGGATTCGGTCGTGGGCGCCAACGTCCAGTAAGCCAATGGACCGGGGGCCCGCGCGGGCCCCCGTTTCCCGTCCGGGACGGTGCCGTGGCGGGCCCTGTTCCTTCCGTCCCGCCCCGACCGGATGATCCCGTGACCGAGCAGTCCCCCCCTCCGCCCCGGCGGACCTTCCACCTGAATCTGAACTGGCTGGGCGTGATGCCCTTTGCCCTGTTCGTGCTGCTGTTTCTGGTCATGCCCACGATGAAGATCGTGGTGGGCGCGTTCCAGCGCCCGGATGGCAGTTTCACCTTTGCCAATATCGCCGGGCTGTTCACGCCATCGATCCTGTCCTCCTACTGGATCTCCATCAAGATTTCCGTCTCTTCCGCCGCGATCGGCTGCCTGATCGGCTTCCTGATGGCCGCCGCCATGGTGCTGGGCGGCCTGCCGCGGGGGGGGGG
>NZ_JAYKSL010000003.1:56273-225006 GCF_035481585.1 Salipiger marinus
GGGCTGCGCAGCCCGCTGATGACCTTTTCCGGCGTGGCGTCGAATTTTGCGGGCGTGCCGCTGGCCTTCGCTTTTCTGGCGACGCTGGGACCGCTGGGACTGGTCACCGTGTTCCTGCGCACCGAATTCGGCATCAACCTGCGCGCCATGGGCTTCAACATCCTCAGCTTCTGGGGCCTGACCATCACCTATCTGTTCTTCCAGATCCCGCTGATGATCCTGATCGTCACCCCGGCGCTGGACGGGCTGAAACGGGAATGGCGCGAGGCCGCCTCCTGTCTGGGCGCCACGGGCGCGCAATACTGGCGCATGGTGGCGCTGCCGATCCTGTTCCCCACCATCCTTGGCACCTTCGCGCTGCTTTTCGCCAATGCCTTCGGCGCCGTGGCCACCGCCATCGCGCTGACGGGCAGTTCGCTCAACATCGTGCCCATCATGCTCTTTGCGCAGATCCGCGGCGACGTGCTGGGCGATCCGCATCTGGGCTATGCCATGGCCTTTGGCATGATCCTCGTCACGGGGCTGGCCAATGTCGTCTATATCGTGCTGCGCATGCGGTCAGAGAGGTGGCTGAAATGACCCGCGCCGCGTCATGGGCCATCCTGCTGCTGGGGCTTACCTATTTCATCCTGCCGCTGCTGGGGATGATCGAATTCTCGCTGTCGATGCGGCGGGGCGAATACAGCTTTGACGCCTATGTGGCGGTGCTGGGCGATCCGCAGTTCCGCCAGACCTTCAGCTATTCGGTGATGATGGCGCTGCTGACCATCGTGTTCGGGATGCTGCTGGTGGTGCCGACGGCGTTCTGGGTGCGGCTGAAACTGCCGCATCTGCGCCCGGTGGTCGAATTCATCACCCTGCTGCCGCTGGTGATCCCGGCCATCGTGGTCGTGTTCGGCTATATCCGGCTTTACAACACCTCCAGCTGGCTGCCGCTGACCGGCTCTGTGCTGGGCACCAACCTGCTTCTGATGTTCGGCTATGCCACGCTGTCGCTGCCTTACATGTATCGCGCCGTGGATACCGGGCTGCGCACCATTGACGTGACCACCCTGACCGAGGCGGCGCAGAGCCTTGGCGCGGGCTGGATCACCATTCTGGGCCGGATCATCCTGCCCAACGTGCTGGTGGCGGTGCTGTCCGGCGCCTTTGTCACCTTTGCCATCGTGATGGGCGAATTCACCATGGCGGCGCTGCTCAACCGTCCGGCCTTTGGCCCCTATCTGCAGCTTATGGGCGCGAACAAGGCCTATGAGCCGTTTGCGCTGGCCACCATCGCCTTCATCATCACCTGGGCCTGCATGGGGCTGATCCAGCTCGTCACCCGGTTCACCAAACACGACAAGGCCGCCCGATGACCTTTCTCACCATCTCCCGTCTGGAGAAGAGCTTTGGCGCGAACCGCGTCGTCAAGGATTTCAACCTCGAGGTCGAGAAGGGCGAGTTCATCTCGCTGCTGGGGCCCTCGGGCTGCGGCAAGACCACGGTGCTGCGCATGGTGGCTGGGTTCGAACTGCCAAGCGCCGGGCGCATCACCATCGCGGGCAAGGACGTGTCGCGGCTGCGGCCCAACCACCGCAACATCGGCATGGTGTTTCAGGCCTATGCGCTGTTTCCCAACCTGACCGTGGCGCAGAATGTCGGCTTCGGGCTGAAGGTCAAAGGCGCGCCCGCGCGCGAGATCGCGGCGCGCGTGGCCGAGATGCTGGCGCTGATCGGCCTGCCCGAGATGGGCGAACGCTACCCCTATCAGCTGTCGGGCGGGCAGCAGCAGCGCGTGGCGCTGGCCCGGGCGCTGGCACCAAAACCGCAGGTGCTGCTGCTGGACGAGCCGCTGTCGGCGCTGGATGCCAAGGTGCGCGTCAGCCTGCGCAACGAAATCCGCGCCATCCAGCGCGAACTCGGCATCACCACCATCTTCGTGACCCACGATCAGGAAGAGGCGCTGTCGATGTCGGACCGCATCGTGGTCATGCATCAGGGCGTCGCGGATCAGGTGGGCACGCCCTTCGACATCTACAACCGCCCCGCCACGCGCTTTGTCGCGGGCTTTGTCGGCACGCTGAACACGCTCACCGCGCAGGTGATCGACCCCGCCTCGGGGCATGTGCGGGTGGGGGGATCGGATCTGGTGCTGGGCCGCGCGCTGCCCGGCGGCGAGGTGGTGCTGGGCCTGCGTCCGGAAATGCTGCGGCTGGGGGCAGAGCCGGGCATGGCCAGCCTGACCGGCACCATCACCGAGCTTGATTTTCTGGGCTCGGTGATCCGGCTGCGGCTGGATCTGGGCGACCAGCGGCTGGCGGTGGATCTGTTCAACACCACCCGCGCCACACCACCGCGCGTCGGCGACAGCGTGACGCTGGCGCTGGATCCGACGGATGCGCTGGTGATCGGGGCCTGAGCGTCCGCCCGCTGCTGTGACAAGGCCGTGAAGCCGCCTGCATTGCGCCGTGAGGCGCGGCAGGCTAGGCTTGGCCCAACTCAGAATGCAGGAGACGGCATGGCAGGCAAGGCTCGGGGAACTCTGCGCGGCATGGTGGCGGCGCTGGCGCTGCTGGCTCCGGTGCCGGTGGCGGCGGATGGTCTGGCGGGGGCCTATCTGGCGGCGCGTCAGGCCAGCTTTACCGGCGATTTCAAGGCGGCGGCACAGTATTACGCCCAAGCCGCGACCCATGACCCCACCAATACCGAAATCATCGAACGCGCGACTTATGCCCATATCGGTCTGGGCGAGATCGACGCGGCCACGGCACTGGCGGACCGGCTGACCGAACGCGGCGTGCACAGCCAGATCGGCACCATGGCGCAGGTGGCCACGATGGCGCGGGACGAAGATTACGCGGCCATCCTTGCCAGCCTGAAGGGCGAAAACAGCATCGGGCCGCTGGTCGACGGGCTGGTGATCGCATGGGCCGAACTGGGCGGCGGGAATATGGATGCCGCGCGCGCGGCCTTCGACGCGGTGGCGCAGGATCGCGGGCTGGCGGGATTTGCCGCCTATCACAAGGCGATGGCGCTGGCCTCGGTCGGGGATTTTGGCGGCGCGGAAGCGATCTTTGCCTCCAGCCAGACGGGGGGCATGCAGCTGACCCGTCGCGGCATCATGGCGCGCGCCGAAATCCTGTCGCAGCTGGGCCAGCCCGAACAGGCGGCGGATCTGATCGAGGAGGCCTTCGGGCAGGTGCTGGATCCGGAACTGCGCGCGCTGCATGACCGGCTGGCGTCGGGCGAGGCGCTGCCCTTCAGCGGCGTGCGCAGCCCGCGCGACGGCATCGCCGAGGTGTTCTATACGCTCGCGGGTGCGCTGGCCGATGAGGCCGACGAGGATTTCACCCTGCTTTACGCCCGCATCGCGGATTTCCTGCGCCCCGACAATGCGGGGGCCATCCTGATGACCGCCGATCTGCTGGACCAGCTGGGCCAGTATGATCTGGCCGCGACCACCTATCGGCGCGTGCCGCGCGAGGATCCGAATTACCACATCGCCGAGATGGGCCGCGCCGATGCGCTGCGCGCCGAGGACAAGATGGATGCGGCGGTCGAGGTGCTGGAACAGCTGGCCGAAACCCATGGCAACCAGCCTGCGGTGCATTCCGCGCTGGGCGATCTGCTGCGCCAGCTGGAACGCTATGACGCTGCCGTGGCCGCCTATGACCGCGCGCTGGGCGCTTTTGAACGGCCCGATCCGGCGCAGTGGTTCCTGTACTACGCGCGCGGCATCAGCAAGGAGCGGCTGGATGACTGGCCCGCCGCCGAGGCCGATTTCCGCGAGGCGCTGGAGCTGAACCCCGACCAGCCGCAGGTGCTGAACTATCTGGGCTACTCGCTGGTGGAGCATCAGCAGAATCTGGACGAGGCGCTGGCGATGATCGAACGCGCCGTCGCGGCGCAGCCGCAGGCGGGCTATATCGTCGACAGTCTGGGCTGGGCGCTGTATCGCCTTGGCCGCTATGACGAAGCGGTGGGCCATATGGAGCGCGCCGCCGAACTGATGGCGGTGGATCCGGTGGTCAACGACCATCTGGGCGATGTCTACTGGGCTGTGGGCCGCCATACCGAGGCGCGGTTCCAGTGGCAGCGGGCGCTGTCCTTCGTCGACTGGGAAGAGGCATCCGAGGAACTGGATCCCGACCGCATCCGCCGCAAGCTGGAGGTGGGGCTGGATCAGGTGCTGTCCGAAGAAGGCGCACCGCCCCTGAAGGTGGCGAATGACGTGCATTGAGGTCTTTGCCCCGGCAAAGATCAACCTCGCCCTGCATGTCACCGGCCAGCGCGCCGACGGTTACCATCTGCTCGATTCCCTCGTGGCCTTCGCCCCGGTCGGCGACGTGCTGCAGCTTCGCCCTGCCGAAGCGTTGAGCCTGACGCTGGCCGGGCCGGAATCCGCAGGGCTGAGCCCGGGGCCGGACAATCTTGCGCTGCGCGGCGCCGCGCTGGTGGCGGCGGGGCAGGGGGCGGCGATCCATCTTGCCAAACATCTGCCGGTGGCCTCCGGCATTGGCGGCGGCTCTGCCGATGCGGCGGCGGCGGTGCGTGGCATGCTGGCGCTGCGCGGAACCGAGGCGCCCGCCGGGCTGGGGCAGGATCTGCTGGCGCTGGGGGCCGATCTGCCCATGTGCCGGATGAACGCGCCGCTGCGCGCGCGCGGCATCGGCGAGGTGCTGGAGCCGCTGTCGCTGCCGCCGCTGCCCGCGCTGCTGGTCAATCCGCGCCTGCCGGTGGCGACGCCCGCGATCTTTCGCGCGCTGGCCTGCCGCAGCAATCCGCCCCTGCCCGAGGCGCTGCCGGTCTTTGCGGCGCCAGAGCCGCTGATCGACTGGCTGGCGGGGCAGCGCAACGACCTGCAGCCCGCCGCCTGCGCGGTGGAGCCTGCCATTTCTGCCGTGCTTGACGCGCTGCGTCAGCTGCCCGGCTGCCGTCTGGCGCGCATGTCGGGATCGGGGGCCACCTGTTTCGGGCTTTTCGACACCGAAGCGGAGGCTGGTCAGGCGGCGCAGCTGCTGCGCGCCGCCCGGTCGGGCTGGTGGATCGCGCCTGCCGTGCTGGGGGACCAGACGCAGCGCGCGACGCCGCGCCGTCAGTAAAGCCGCGACACCACAAAATCCGCCAGATCGATCAGCACGTCGCGCATCTCTGACGGCGGCAGCGTCGCCATGGACTCCTTGGCGCGCCCGGCCCAGAGCAGCGCCTCGTCCCGCGTCGCCTCCAGCGCGCCGTGCTTTTTCAGCAGGGCCAGCGCATGGTCCAGATCGCCGTCTTCCTGACGGCCCTTTTCGATGGTGCGCTGCCAGAAGGCGCGCTCGGTCTCGTCGGCAGCGGCCACGGCCTTGATGACCGGCAGGGTCAGCTTGCGTTCACGGAAATCGTCGCCGACATTTTTGCCGGTGGCACTGCTGACGCCCTGATAGTCCAGCAGGTCATCGGCGATCTGAAAGGCGATCCCCAGCGCGTCGCCATAGGCGTAAAGCGCCTGCACCTGCGATTCCTCGGCACGGGCGATGACCCCGCCCACCTCGGTTGCGGCGGAAAACAGCGCGGCGGTCTTGCCCCGCACCACCTGCAGATAGATGGACTCGTCGGTGCGCAGATCCTGCGCGGCGGTCAGCTGCAGCACCTCGCCTTCGGCGATGGTGGCGGCGGCGTTGGAGAGGATCTCCAGCACGCGCAGATCGCCGGGTTCGGTCATCAGCTGGAAGCTGCGGGCGAACAGGTAATCCCCCACCAGAACCGAGGATTTGTTGTCCCACAGCAGGTTGGCGGTGGGGCGACCGCGCCGCTGGCGGCTTTCGTCCACCACATCGTCATGCAGCAGCGTCGCGGTGTGGATGAATTCCACCGTGGCGGCCAGATGGATGTGGAACGGCCCGTCATAGCCGCAGATCCGCGCGGCGGCGAGCGTCAGCATGGGGCGCAGGCGCTTGCCGCCCGCCTCCACCAGATGCGCCGTCACCTCGGGGATGCGGGGCGCGTGTTTCGACGCCATCCGCGCCCGGATCAGCGTGTTGACCTGCCCCATGTCGTCTGCCAGCATCGCCGCAAGGCGGTCGTGCGGCTTTGCATCCGGTGTGTCCAAGCCCATAAGACCCTCGCCCAAGGCTCGACAAGGCCGCAGCCCTGCCATTACATCCCCATTATGGAAGAGCTTCTCAGAACCAACGACATAACCTTGATCCCGCTGGCGAAGACCCTCCTCGATGCGCAGGGTATAGCCAGCTTTGAGTTGGACGTAAACATGAGCATCCTCGAGGGAAGCTTGGGCATTCTGCCGCGCCGTCTGATGGTCCGCGGCTCCGAGCTTGAGGCGGCGCGGCGGGTGCTGCGCGAGAACGGGGTCGTCTTTGAGGGCTGAGCCCTTTGCCGAGGCGGATCTGGACTGCTGCGCCTTTCTGGGCGGGCGGCTGCGGCTGTGGCAGCCGCGTCACGGCTATCGTGCGGGCATCGATCCGGTGCTGCTGGCAGCCTCGATCCCGGCGCGGGCGGGGCAGCGCGTGCTGGAACTGGGCTGCGGCGCCGCGCCCGCGCTCTGCTGTCTGGGGGTGCGGGTGCCGGGGCTGGCGCTGACCGGGGTGGAGATTCAGCCCGCCTATGCCGCGCTTGCCCGCCGCAACCTTGCCCAGAATGGTTTGACCGGCGAGGTGCTGGAGGCGGATCTGGCCGTGCCCCCCGCCGCGCTGAAGGCGCAGAGCTTTGACCATGTTCTGGCCAATCCGCCCTATTTCGAGGAGGGCCAGCGCAGCGCCGCCCCCGATGCGGGGCGCGAACTGGCGCTGGCGGGGCCGCTGCCGCTGGCGGGCTGGGTGGCACTGGCCGCGCGCAGGCTGGCGCCGCGCGGCACCGCGACCTTCGTGCAGCGGGTGGAACGGCTGCCCGAGCTTCTGGCCGCCTTGGGCGCACATCTGGGATCGCTGGAGGTGCTGCCGCTGGCGCCGCGCGCGGGCCGCGCGCCCCGGCTGGTTCTTGCCCGTGGCCGCAAGGGCGGGCGTGCGGCTTTCCGCCTGCAGGCGCCGCTGGTCCTGCACGAGGGCGCGACTCACCTTGAAGACGGCGAGAGTTACACAAATGTCATACGGGCAGCGTTGCGGGACGGCGCGCCGCTGGCTTTTGCCGCTGACGACCGCGGAAAGGGCAGAGTGTAACGTTTCGTCAAGCAATGCTGCGGGTGCGGCGTGACAGAATGTAAAAGTTATGTTGCACTGGTTTTTGCTTATTCAGCACAAGGAGGACGATATGAGCGTGACTTCGCACTTGCAGGAACTGAAGAAGAAGCACCAACACCTCTCCACGACGGTTGAACAGATGCAGCGCAGTCCGGGCGTGGACGATCTGCATGTCGCCAACCTCAAGAAGCAGAAGCTCCGCATCAAGGAACAGATCACCCGTCTGTCGTCTCAGCCGCACTAGGCGGAGGCGGACAGGCTCGGGTCTGCGGTCCCGGCCAGTTTTCCGCCCTGACATGTGTGCGCCTGTCTGAAGCAGTGCAGAAACAGGAAACGCCCCGGGGGAGGAGCCCGGGGCGTTTTTCTGTTCTGGCCTGACGATTCTATCTTAACGGGTCAGTCGCCCAGCGGTTCGAGGCGGCGTTCCAGATCGGCGCGCAGATGGGCATGCTGCTGCGGCAGTTTCAGCGCCTCGCCCAGATGGGCAAGATCCTCGTCGCGGTCGAAGCCGGGCTCGTTGGTGGCAATCTCGAACAGCACGCCGCCGGGGCTGCGGAAATAGATCGCCCAGAAATAGTCGCGGTCGATCACCGGGGTGATCTGCGCCCCCGCCTCGGTCAGGGCCTGCCGGATCTGCAGTTGTGCGGCGCGATCATCGACCGCGAAGGCAATGTGATGCACGCTGCCCGCGCCCTGATCGGCCTGCGGCGCATCCACCTGCGCCAGATCGACAGTGCCCGCACCATTATGCGCGGGCAGGACAAAGCGGGTCACGTTGCCCTGACGGCATTCTTCCTGATAGCCCATCAGGCCCAGCAGATCCGCGGTGGGGCCGGTGTCGCGCAGGCGCAGTTCCACCGAATGAAAGCCGCGAAGCGCGGTATCGGCGCCGATGCCGTTGCCGGTCCATGGCGTGCGGTCATCGTCTGCCTCGACCAGCGCCAGCCCGTCGCCATCCGGGCCCTGAAACAGCAGGCGGTTTTCGCCAAAGGTGTTCACCCGCTCCAGCCCGGGAACGCCCGCCTCGCCCAGCCGGGCCTCCCACGCGTCCAGCGTGCCTTCGGGCACGGCAAAGGCGGTGGTGGACACCTCGCCGCTGCCTCCACGGCCCCGGCGGGCATGGGGGAAGGGGAAATAGGTCATCACCGAACCGGGCGTGCCAGCCTCGTCGCCGTAATACAGGTGATAGACATCGGGCGCGTCGAAATTCACCGTCTTCTTCACCCGGCGCAGGCCCAGCGTTCCGGTGAAAAAGGCGTTGTTGCGAGCGGCGCTGCTGGCCAGTGCGGTGACGTGGTGCAGGCCCTTGATGGTGTCAGGCATTGGGGTTCTCCTGATGCGGATATGACCCGAATATAGGCGGATCCGGCGTGACGGAAACGGGAGGCTCCGCAGGGGAGGGCTGCGTCTGCGCACATCAAGGCCCCGGCGCGGAACGCCGGGGCCGTGGTTCAAGCGTCGGGATCAGACGAAAAACTGCCCGCCATTGGCCGAAATGGTCGAGCCGTTGATGAAGCCCGCATCGTCGGACGCGAGGAACACCACGCAGCGCGCGATCTCCTCAGGCTCGCCCAGACGGCCTGCGGGGATCTGCCCGATGATGGACTCGCGCACCTTTTCCGGCACCGCCATCACCATTTCCGTGGCGATATAGCCCGGGCAGATGGCATTTGCGGTGATGCCCGCGCGCGCGCCTTCCTGTGCGAGGCTTTTTACGATGCCCAGATCGCCCGCCTTGGTCGCGGCATAGTTCACCTGCGCGAACTGTCCCTTCTGGCCGTTGATCGAGGAAATGACGATGACCCGCCCGAACTTGCGCTCGCGCATGCCGGGCCAGACCGGGTGCACGGTGTTGAACACGCCGGTCAGGTTGGTGTCGACCACCTCTTTCCACTGCTGCGGGGTCATCTTGTGGAAGGGCGCGTCGCGGGTGATCCCGGCATTGGCCACCACCACGTCGATGGGCCCCAGATCGGCTTCGACCTGCGCGATCCCGGCCTTGGACTCGTCGTAATCGGCCACGTTCCACTTGTAGGTCTTGATGCCGGTGGTTTCGGTGAACTTGGCCGCAGCCTCGTCATTGCCGGCATAGGTCGCGGCCACCTCATATCCGGCCGCCTTCAGCGCCTTGGAAATCGCCTCGCCAATGCCCCGGCTGCCCCCGGTCACCAATGCAACTCTTGCCATGCTATCCTCCAATATGGCCGATGTCTTGTAACGTTGTTACCCAATGAATACCTTATTCGCAACAATATTGCGCAGTTCTTCGCAGATGCAGCAAGGCGGGCAAAAAGAAAAAGGGGCGCGGCGGCGCCCCTTTTTATGTCGAAGGGTCAGGGGCGTTCCACGCAGAGCGCGACACCCATGCCGCCGCCGATGCAGAGCGTCGCGAGGCCTTTCTTGGCGTTGCGGCGCTTCATCTCGAACAGCAGCGTGTTCAGCACCCGCGCGCCCGAGGCGCCGATGGGGTGGCCGATGGCGATGGCGCCGCCGTTGACGTTCACGATGGCCGGATCCCAGCCCATGTCCTTGTTGACGGCGCAGGCCTGCGCGGCAAAGGCCTCGTTGGCCTCGACCAGATCCAGATCCTCGACACGCCAGCCTGCCTTGTCGAGCGCCTTGCGCGAGGCGTGGATCGGACCCACGCCCATGATCGACGGATCAAGCCCGGCAGTGGCATAGGACGCGATGCGCGCCAGCGGTTCGATCCCGCGCTTTTCGGCGTTTTCGGCGGTCATCAGCAGCACGCCCGCCGCGCCGTCATTGATGCCCGAGGCATTGGCCGCCGTCACGCTGCCATCCTTGGCAAAGGCGGGGCGCAGTTTCTGCATCGCTTCGATGGTGGCGCCGTGACGGATGTATTCGTCTTTGTCGACCACGGTCTCGCCCTTGCGGGTCTTGACGGTGAAGGCGATCACCTCGTCGTCGAAACGCCCGGCCTTCTGCGCGGCTTCGGCCTTGTTCTGCGAGGCGAGGGCGAATTCGTCCTGCATCTCGCGGCTGATCTGCCACTGGGTCGCGACGTTTTCGGCGGTCTGGCCCATGTGATAGCCGTTGAAGGCATCCCACAGACCGTCGCGGATCATGGTGTCCACATAGGTCACGTCGCCCATCTTGTGCCCGGCGCGCAGATAGGCGGCATGGGGGCTGAGCGTCATGTTTTCCTGACCACCGGCGCAGATGATGTCGGCATCACCCAGCAGGATGTGCTGCGCGCCAAGCGCCACGGTGCGCAGGCCGGAGCCGCAGACCTGGTTGATCGACCACGCGGCGGATTCCTTGGGCAGACCGGCATTGATATGGGCCTGACGGGCGGGGTTCTGGCCCTGCGCCGCGGTCAGCACCTGCCCGAGGATGGTTTCGGACACTTCACCCTTTTCGATTCCGGCGCGGGCCACCAGCGCCTCCAGCACCGCGGCACCCAGATCATGGGCCGGAGTGTTGGCGAAGGCGCCGCTGAAACTGCCCACGGCTGTACGTGCCGCGGATGCGATAACCACATTGGTCATGAATTCTCCCTCCATGCAGAGCCTCGGCGCTGATGCGCGGTCCCGCCCTCGTGGCAGGAACCGACCTTCTGCGCCTGACTTCCCGCCCTTGATACCGCGCTGCAGGGCCGCAGGACAGTGTTTCTGCACATGTTTTGCAGCTGGTAGCGCAATTTGTCGCTGCCCCGGCAGGGCCTCCCGCTCAGGCGCGGGCCTGCGCCGGACGCGCCTGCGGCCTGCGCCATGCGGGGGTGACGGTGGGCGCGCCGAAATGGTAGCCCTGCAGGCAGTCGACGCCAAGCGCCGCAAGATAGGCGGCGTCTTCGGCCCGCTCCACCGATTCGGCGACGGTGAACATGTCGAACTGGTCGGCGATGGCCAGCATGGCGCCGGTCAGCACCTGATTGTCGGCATCCTGCGCGATGCCGGTCACGAACTGCCCGTCGATTTTCAGGATGTCGAAGCTGAACTGCTTGAAATGGCGCAGCGCGGTATAGCCCGCGCCAAAATCATCCAGCGCGAAGGTGATGCCGCGGCGCTGCAGCGAGGCCATAAAATCCACCACCAGTTCGGGCACCAGCATGGCCGAGGATTCGGTGATTTCCAGAATCAGCCGTTCGGCCACGGTGGGGTCGCGGTCGATGCCGCGGGTCAGCGTGCGCGACCATGCGCGATAGCCGATGGAGCGGGCCGACATGTTGACCGACAGCCGCAGCCCCGGTTCCCGCGCCAGTTCCCGCAGCCCGTGATCCAGCGCGATGCAGTCCAGCAGGCGGCCATATTCCGTGTCTTCCAGCGCGGGCATGAAGTCCCGGGCGGGGACGATGCGCCCGGTCTCGTCCAGCACGCGGATCAGCGCCTCGTGAAAGGCGATGGTGGCGGGGTCGCGGGCGCGCACCACCGGCTGATAGGCCAGCAGCACCTGCCGGTGCCGGATCGCGTCGCGCACCATGTCGACGATGCCGCGGTCCCGCGCGTCCAGCGCCAGATCCAGTGCGGTGGGTGCAATCATCTCCGGCCCGTTCCCCTGTGTGCTGGCGGTCTTTGCGCCCCGCCATCCTGCGCCTGCGGGTTTAACGGCGGTTTAAAGGACAAACTTGGCGGCAAATTCGCCGCTCGCCACGGGCTGGCGTGTTGACTCCGGGCCAAAGCCGCATATAAGCGCGCCTTCATTGGTGTTGGTGGCCCCCGCAAGGGGATGCCCTGTCGGCCTTCGGGCAAAGGACAACGCCCTTCGTCACATATGAAGGAGATCAGCCGTGACCAAACGCACGTCTGCCAAGTACAAGCTTGACCGCCGCATGGGCGAGAACATCTGGGGCCGTCCCAAGTCCCCGGTGAACAAGCGCGAATATGGCCCCGGCCAGCACGGTCAGCGCCGCAAGGGCAAGCTGTCCGACTTCGGTCTGCAGCTGCGCGCCAAGCAGAAGCTGAAGGGCTATTATGGCGATCTGACCGAAAAGCAGTTCCGCCGCATCTTCTCGGATGCCGAGCGCCTGAAGGGCGACACCGGCGAGCTGCTGATCGGCCTGCTGGAGCGCCGTCTGGACGCCGTCGTCTACCGCGCCAAGTTCGTGCCGACCGTGTTCGCCGCGCGTCAGTTCGTGAACCACGGCCACGTCATGGTGAACGGTCGCCGCGTGAACATCCCCTCCTACCGCGTGAAGGAAGGCGACGTGATCGAGGTCCGCGAGAAGTCGCGCCAGATGGTCGTGCTGCTGGAAGCCGTGCAGCTGGCCGAGCGGGACGTGCCCGATTACATCGAGGCAGACCATTCCAAGATGACCGCGACCTTCGTGCGCACCCCCGGCCTTGCCGACGTGCCCTATGCCGTGATCATGGAACCGAATCTCGTCATCGAATATTACGCGCAGAACTGATCCTTCTGCCCGCGATCTGTGCAAAGGCCGTCCCTCCGGGGGCGGCCTTTCTGCATTGTCTGCCGGATTTTTGAGCAGACATCCCGGCAGGGGCGGGGCGAATTTCTTTACCGATTGATAAAAATTTTGACCCGTGAGAGCGTTTTTCCATAGCGCAGGCAGCGGGAGGCGACCGATGGACGCAAGGCAACTGGCAGAGGGCATCCGCCCCGGACGGCTGGACCGGGCCGTGATCGAGGCGGGTTTCGCCGATCTGCACCCACCGCTCAGCGCCCACGAGGCGCAGGTCGCGGCGGACCGCTGCTATTTCTGCCATGATGCGCCCTGCATCACCGCCTGTCCCACCGGCATCGACGTGCCGCTGTTCGTGCGGCAGATCAGCACCGGCCAGCCCGAGGCGGCGGCCCGCACCATTCTGGAGCAGAACATCCTTGGCGGCATGTGCGCGCGCGTCTGCCCGACCGAAACGCTGTGCGAGCAGGCCTGCGTGCGCGAGGCCGCCGAAGGCCGCCCGGTAGAGATCGGGCGCCTGCAGCGCCACGCCACCGACCGGATCATGGCGCGCAACGCGCATCCCTTTGACCGCGCCGCCCCCACCGGCAAGCGCGTGGCCGTTGTGGGCGCGGGGCCCGCAGGGCTGGCCTGCGCCCACCGTCTGGCGCTGAACGGGCACGAGGTTACGCTGTTCGACGCGCGGCCCAAGCCCGGCGGGCTCAACGAATATGGCATCGCCGCCTATAAAAGCCCGGAGAATTTTGCCGCGCGCGAGGTGGACTGGCTGCTGGGCATTGGCGGGATCACCCTGCGCCCCGGCATGGCGCTGGGACGCGACCTGACGCTGGATGACCTGCGGGCCGGGCATGACGCGGTGTTCCTTGGCCTTGGTCTGGGCGGGGTCAATGCGCTGGGGGTCGAGGGCGATCACCGCGAGGGCGTGCTGGACGCCGTGGGCTTCATCGCCGATCTGCGGCAGGCCGAGGATCTGTCCCGCCTGCCGGTGGGGCGCGACGTGGTGGTGATTGGCGGCGGCATGACCGCCATCGACGTGGCGGTGCAGGCCAAGTTGCTGGGGGCGCTCAACGTCACGGTGGTCTACCGACGGTCGCAGGCACGGATGGGCGCCTCGCGCTTCGAACAGGATCTGGCGCAGAGCAAGGGCGTGCGGATCCTTTGCAATGCGGTGCCGGTGGCGGTGCATGGCAATGGCGCGGTGCGCGAGGTGGAGTTTGAATTTGCCGATGACGCGCTGCAGCCCACCGGCACGCGGATCCGGCTGGCCGCCGATCAGGTGTTCCGCGCCATCGGCCAGACCCTGACGGGCGACGGGCTCCCGGACCTGACAGGCGGCAGGATCGCGGTGGACGGGCAGGGGCGCAGTTCGCTGCCCGGGGTCTGGGCCGGTGGCGACTGTGCCAGCGGCGGCACTGATCTGACGGTGACGGCGGTGGCGCAGGGTCGCGACGCCGCGGACGCCATCCATACAAGCCTGATGGGCTGAGGAGCACGCGATATGGCTGATCTTTCCTGTGACTTCGTGGGCATCTCCTCGCCGAACCCGTTCTGGCTGGCCTCGGCGCCGCCCACCGACAAGGAATACAATGTCCGCCGCGCCTATGAGGCAGGCTGGGGCGGGGTGGTGTGGAAAACGCTGGGCGAAGCGGGCCCGCCGGTGGTCAACGTCAACGGTCCCCGCTACGGGGCGATCTGGGGCGCGGACCGGCGGCTGCTGGGGCTCAACAACATCGAACTGATCACCGACCGCCCGCTGGAGGTGAACCTGCGCGAGATCAAGGCGGTGAAGCGCGACTGGCCGGACCGGGCGCTGGTGGTGTCGCTGATGGTGCCCTGCACCGAAGAGGCCTGGAAGGCGATCCTGCCTCTGGTCGAGGAGACGGGGGCGGACGGGGTGGAGCTGAATTTCGGCTGCCCGCATGGCATGAGCGAGCGCGGGATGGGCTCTGCCGTGGGGCAGGTGCCCGACTATATCGAGATGGTGACACGCTGGGTGAAACAGGCCAGCCGCATGCCCTGCATCGTGAAGCTGACGCCGAACATCACCGACATCCGCAAACCCGCAGCGGCGGCGAAACGCGGCGGGGCCGATGCGGTGAGCCTCATCAACACCGTCAACTCGATCACCGCCGTGGATCTGGATCTGTTCGCGCCCGAGCCCACCATCGACGGCAAGGGCGCGCATGGCGGGCTGTGCGGACCGGCGGTCAAACCCATCGCGCTCAACATGGTGGCCGAAATCGCGCGGTCCTCCGAAACGCGGGGCCTGCCGATCTCGGGCATCGGGGGCGTCACCACATGGCGGGATGCGGCGGAATTTCTGGCGCTGGGGGCGGGCAATGTGCAGGTCTGCACGGCGGCCATGACCTATGGGTTCAAGGTGGTGCAGGAGATGACGCGAGGGCTGTCGGAATATCTCGACAGCAAGGAGATCGGGCTTGGCGATCTGATCGGGCGGGCCGTGCCCAATGTCAGCGACTGGCAGCATCTCAACCTGAACGCGGTGTCCAAGGCGCGGATCGACCCGGATCTCTGCATCAGCTGCGGACGCTGCTACGCCGCCTGCGAGGATACCTCGCATCAGGCCATCGCGATGCTGCCGGGCCGGGTTTTCGAGGTCAAGGACGAGGACTGCGTCGCCTGCAACCTGTGCGTCAATGTCTGCCCGGTCGAAAGCTGCATCACCATGGTGCGGCTGCCCGCAGGGGCGGTTGATCCCCGCACCGGGCTGCAGGTGTCAGCGGATCGGGCGGACTGGACGAGGCATCCCAACAATCCGATGGCCCAGCAGGCTGCGGAGTGAGGTTCGAGATTTTTCGACGAAAAATCTCGAAATCGTGCACCGGGAGTCGCGAGAAAATTCGGACGAATTTTCTCGCTCAACACACCACGCGCAGCTGGCCGGAATTGCAGATGATCACATACTGATCGCCGCATTCCAGAAGATGAAATCCGCGCGCCTTAACCTCGGCGATCAGGGCGTCACGTCCGATCTCGCGGTGAACATCGCGGATCTTGCGCCGGACCACGCCGCCCGTCTGTACGGACTTCGCGCCGAAAATCCGTGCCTGCCAGCACCGGTTCGGGATCACGTCTGGCGAAGGGGAGAGATGCGGGTCCATATCCGCACTCTGCGGCATTCTGATTAACGCAGAGTTGACGCCGCAGGAGCGGGAGGTGCCGGGGTCAGCAGCTTCCGAACGACCGTCAGCACATGGTCCTGCGCCGCGCGCCATCCGGCGGATTCGTCGGGGACCAGAATCCGGACCTGCGTGTCAAAATCCGCATAGTGCTGGGTCAGCGCCCAGATCGAGATCAGAACCTGCGCCGGATCGGCCTCTGCCAGACGGCCTTCGTCCATCCAGCGCCGCAGCAGGGCGCATTTGGTGTCAAAAAGCGGCTTCAGCCTGTGCTGCAGATGGGGGTGCATCCGGGGGGCGCCTTGCAGGATCTCATTGGCAAAGAGACGGCTTTCCCGCGGGAAGCGGCGGCTCATCTCCATCTTGCGGCGGACATAGCCCAGAATCTCGTCGAGCGGCTCACCTGCCGGATCGAGATGGTCGAGCGGCGCGAGCCATTTTTCCATCAGCGCATTCAGCAGCTGCACGTGGATGGCTTCTTTGCTCTCGTAATAATAGAGCAGGTTGGGCTTTGACATGCCTGCGGCATCGGCGATCTGGTCCAGAGTCGCGCCGCGGAACCCCTGCTGCGAAAACACCTCCAGCGCCGCCTCAAGGATGCGGCGGCGGTTTCTGGTCTGGATGCGGCTGGTCTTTTTGGCCGGTGTCGCCTCCATGGGGTTCCTCTGCTGCTTTTGCGGGCGCTGCGGGACACTGCCGGACCCTGCCCCGTTGGGGTTTTCTTGACAGGCTTGGGGCGGATTGCAATCGTGGCTTGACCAAACGGTAAAAAATCGCCGCGTCTGTGCAGGCTGCGCGCCGGGACGGGCGGAATGGAGGGCAGAATGGCGGCAGCGGGAGAAAACCTGCGCATCAATGGCGACCGGCTGTGGGACAGCCTGATGGAGATGGCCCGGATCGGCCCCGGAGTTGCGGGGGGCAACAACCGCCAGACCCTGACCGATGCCGATGCCGAAGGCCGCGCGCTGTTCCAACGCTGGTGCGAGGCGGCGGGGATGACCATGGGTCTGGATGCCATGGGCACGATGTTCGCTACCCGCGCGGGCGAGGATCCGGAGGCGCTGCCGGTCTATATGGGCTCGCATCTCGACACCCAGCCGACGGGCGGCAAATATGACGGGGTGCTGGGGGTGCTGGGCGCGCTGGAGGTGGTGCGCAGCATGAACGATCTTGGCATCCGCACCCGGCATCCCATCGTGGTCACCAACTGGTCCAATGAGGAGGGCGCGCGCTTTGCGCCCGCCATGCTGGCCTCCGGCGTCTTTGCCGGGGTGCACACGCTGGATTACGCCTATGGCCGCACCGATCCCGAGGGCAGGACCTATGGCGAGGAACTGGCGCGGATCGGCTGGAAGGGCACCGAGGAGGTGGGCGCGCGCCGGATGCACGCCTATTACGAACTGCATATCGAACAGGGCCCCATTCTGGAGGCGGAGGGCCGGCAGATCGGCGTGGTCACCCATTGTCAGGGCCTGTGGTGGCTGGAATTCACCCTGACGGGACGCGCCGCGCATACCGGGTCCACCCCGATGGCGATGCGGATCAATGCCGGGCTCGCCATGGCGCGGATCATCGAGATGGTGCAGGAGGTGGCGATGGCCGCGCAGCCCGATGCCATGGGCGGCGTGGGGCAGGCGCGGTTCCTGCCGAATTCGCGCAACGTTCTGCCCGGATCGGTGGTCTTCACCGTCGATCTGCGGTCTCCCGATCAGGCGAAGCTGGATGCGCTCCGCGCCGAGGTGGAGGCGCGCGCGCCCGCGATCTGTGCCGAGCTGGGCGTGGGCTGCGCGGTGGAGGTGGTGGGGCATTTTGATCCGGTCACCTTTGCGCCGGATCTGGTGCGCAGCGTGCGTGGTGCCGCCGAACGACTGGGATACAGCCATATGGATGTGGTGTCGGGGGCCGGGCACGATGCCTGCTGGGCGGCGAAGGTGGCGCCCGCCACGATGATCATGTGTCCCTGCGTCGACGGGCTGAGCCATAACGAGGCGGAGGAGATCAGCAAGGACTGGGCGGCGGCGGGGACGGAGGTTCTGTTCCACGCCGTGCTGGAGACAGCGGAACTTCTGCGCTGACAGGGGCTCTGCCCCGTCCGCGGCCGGGGGCCGCGGACTCCCCGGGATATTTGGACCAAGAAGAAGGGGCTGGTCCGCGACAGGGAGCAGGACATGTCCACAGTCATCAAGGGCGGCACCGTGGTCACCGCCGATCTGAGCCGCGCAGCGGATGTGCTGATCGAGGACGGGCGGATCCTCCGCATCGGGCCCGATCTGGCGGGCGACAGCGTGCTGGATGCCAGCGGCTGCTATGTGATGCCGGGCGGGATTGATCCGCATACCCATCTGGAGATGCCCTTCATGGGCACCTATTCGGCGGATGACTTCGACAGCGGCACCCGCGCCGCGCTGGCGGGGGGCACCACGATGGTGGTGGATTTTGCGCTGCCCGCGCCGGGGCAGGGGCTGCTGGACGCGCTGAGGATGTGGGACAACAAGGCGGCCCGCGCGCATTGCGACTATTCCTTCCACATGGCGGTCACATGGTGGTCGGAACAGGTGTTTTCCGAGATGGAGACGGTGGTGCGCGAGCGTGGCATCACCAGCTTCAAGCATTTCATGGCCTACAAGGGCGCGCTGATGGTGAATGACGAGGAGATGTTCGCCTCGTTCCGCCGCTGCGCCGAGCTGGGGGCGATTCCGCTGGTTCATGCCGAAAACGGCGATGTGGTGGCGGAGCTGCAGCGCAGCCTGATGGCGGCGGGCAATACCGGCCCAGAGGCACATGCCTATTCCCGCCCGCCGCAAGTGGAGGGCGAGGCCACCAACCGCGCCATCATGATCGCCGACATGGCGGGGGTGCCGCTCTATGTGGTGCATGTCAGCTGCGAGGAGGCGCATGAGGCCATCCGCCGCGCCCGCCAGCAGGGCAAGCGCGTCTGGGGCGAGCCGCTGATCCAGCATCTGGTGCTGGATGACAGCGCCTATGCCCATCCCGACTGGGATCATGCCGCGCGGCGGGTGATGTCGCCGCCTTTCCGCAACAAGGCGCATCAGGACAGCCTGTGGGCGGGGCTGGCGGCGGGGTCGCTGTCCTGCGTGGCGACCGATCACTGCGCCTTTACCACCGCGCAGAAACGCACCGGGCTTGGCGATTTCACCAAGATCCCGAATGGCACCGGCGGGCTGCAGGACCGGCTGCCGATGCTGTGGACGGCGGGGGTGGCGACGGGGCGGCTGACGCCCGAGGAATTTGTCGCCGTCACCTCGACCAATATCGCCAAGATCCTCAACCTCTATCCGCGCAAGGGCGCGATCATGGAAGGGGCGGATGCGGATATCGTGGTGCTGGATCCGGCGCGGCGCCGCGTGATCTCTGCCGCGGACCAGCAGTCGGCCATCGATTACAACGTCTTCGAAGGCATGGAGGTCTGCGGGCTGCCGCGCTTCGTGCTGTCGCGCGGCAGGGTGGTGGTGACCGAGGGCGCCCTGACATCGCATGAGGGGCAGGGCCGCTTCGTCAGCCGCCCGCCTGCGGGGCCGGTCAACCGGGCGCTGTCGTCGTGGAAGGATCTGACGGCGCCGCGCCCGGTGCCCCGCGGCAGCATCCCCGCCAGCGGCGTCTGAAGGCGCAGCAATGGTAGGCAGAAAAACGGGGTGACGCATGGCGTCACCCCTTCGTTCTTAAATCACCTGTCAGTCGCCTTGGGGGGCCGGATGGGGATGATCGGTCCGGCACGGCGTCAGCACTTATGGACGCGGCGAGACATAGCCGCGGCGGGTGACAGGGATATGACAGAAAACCGGCCCTAGCCTGCGCTGGCGCGGATCAGGCTGGACCACAGGTCGCGGTCGGTGAAGGGGCGGTGCAGAACCTCGAACTCTGCCGCGCGGCTTTCTTCGGCGGCAGAGCCGGTGAGGGCGATTCGGGTTCCCGCGAGGATCAGCGCCTGACCCAGCGCCGAAGTGCGCAGCTCCTCCGGACCCATCTGCACCAGCGCCACCTCGACCGGGCCGTGGTCGTGCAGCAGCGCCAGCGCCGTCTCGGCGCTGCTGGCGGTCAGCACGCCCTCCGCCCCCACTTCTGCGGCGATGGCACGCACCACATCTTCGGCCACGAAGCTGTCCTTCAGCAGCACGAGATAGGTTCTTGCAGGCGACAGGGCCTGTTCCGCGGTCATGGCAATTTCTCCGGATCCTGAGGCTGCATCATGGAACCATTCAAAAGAAGCTGCATTAAACTACGACATAGACGCGACACGGTTTTTACCCCATGACACCAATTTCCTGTGAAACCTGCCCGTTGCGCCGGAAGTCTTTCTTCCGGCCTTTCGAGGAGGAGCAGATAGACTTCCTGACGCGCTTCAAATCAGGGGAACTGACAGTAGATCCCGGCACTCATATTCTTATCGAGGGCTCGACCGCGCCGCAATTCTATACCGTGCTCGACGGCATGGGCTTACGTTACAAGACACTCGAGAACGGGCGGCGGCAGGTCATCAACTTCCTGTTTCCCGGCGATCTGGTCGGGCTGCATGCGGGGCTGCTGGGCGAGATGAAGTATTCGGTGGAAGCCACCACCGCGATGCGGCTCTGTGTCTTCAAACGTGATGATCTGTGGACGCTGTTCCGCAACCAGCCCTCTCTGGCCTATGACGTGACGTGGATCACCGCCGCGGAGGAGCATTTTCTGGGCGAGACGGTGGCCACGCTGGGTCAGCGCAACGGCACGCAGCGCGTCGCCTGGGCGCTGCTGAAAGTCTACCAGCGGCTGCGCGCGCTCGACACCGGCAAGGAGGGCGAGGTGCCGCTGCCCTACCGGCAGCAGGACATGGCCGATGCGCTGGGCCTGTCGCTGGTCCACACCAACAAGACGCTGGCGCGGCTGCGCGAACGGCAGCTTGCCTCGTGGGGGGAGGGCAGGCTGCGCATCCCCGATGTGGACACGCTGGCCGATATGGCGCTGGGCGATGCCTCGCTGCCGGACATGCGCCCGCTGCTCTGACGGCTAGCGGCGCAGCGTGTCGCCATAGGTGATCTTGGGGGTCAGCTCGACGATCCGCTCGAACTCCGCCGCCGGGTTTTCCGTGCGTGCGGCGATGATCTCTGCGGCCTTGCGCCCGATCTCCTCGCGGTGGGCGTCCATCGTGGCCAGACGGCGGGGCAGCCCCTCCAGCAGTTCCACGCCGTTGAACCCGGCAAGCCCGATGGAACCGGGAATGTCGCGGCCCTGCTCCAGCAGGTACAGAAGCCCGCCCGCGCCGATCATGTCGTTGGAGTAATAAAGGAAATCAATCTCCGGCTCGCGCTCCAGCAGCGCCTGCGTCATCTCGCGGCCCTTTTTCAGCGCGGAGCCGCCGGAATAGAATTCCTGATCCACCACCTCGACGCCGCTTTTGGCCAGCGCTTCAGTGAAGCCTTCGAACCGTTTGCGGGCGCGGTGGTCCAGCGGCATCTTGGTGCCCAGAAAGCCGATCTTCTGATAGCCCGCGCGCAGGATCGCCCGCGCCATCTCGCGCCCGGCGCGGCGGTGCGAAATGCCCACGGCGCAGTCCACCGGCGTGCCGTCGATGTCCATGATCTCCACCACCGGAATGCCGGAGGCTTTCATCATGGCCTTGGCCGCTTCGGTATGTTCCAGCCCCGCGATGATCACGCCAGAGGGCCGCCATGACAGCATCTCGTAAAGGACGCGCTCTTCTTTTTCGGGCAGGTAGTCGGTGACACCCACCACCGGCTGCAGGTCGGTCTGTTCCAGCACCGCCGAAATCCCGGCCATCACCTCGGGGAAGACCATGTTGCGCATGGAAGGGATGATGACCGCCACCAGATTGACGCGCTGGCTGGCCAGCGCCCCGGCGATCTTGTTGGGCACATAGCCCAGCGTCTTGGCCGCCTCCAGCACACGGGCGCGGGTCGATTCCGACACGTCGCCGCGGTTGCGCAGCACCCGGCTGACCGTCATTTCCGACACGCCAGAGGCTTCCGACACGTCTCTGAGCGTCAGCGGGCGCGGATCATCGTCTGCCACGGCGGGGCCTCCTTGATGCGGAAATTACCGGGGATGTTATCCGTTTCCCCCGCGCGCACAAGGTCTTGCCGCAGCCCGCGGCGATTTCCCCGCGCCCCCCGCCGGGCAGGGCCGCAGCGTCGCTTCCGGGATGACAAGCCCGCCGCATCGCGCTATGGAACGGCGCGTGGTCCCGTGGCTCAACTGGATAGAGCAGCCCCCTCCTAAGGGGCAGGTTGCAGGTTCAAGTCCTGCCGGGATCACCAGTCTTTCCTCGCTGCTGCGTCTGGGTCAGGGGGGCTTCTCTTTGGTTCAATGAACCTCGACTGCTGCCGTCGCGCCGGTCAGGCCGGGCTGGACAGGGTCTGAAACTCCAGCACCAGATGATCGATGAAGGCCCGCAGCGCCGGGGCGCGGGCGGTTTCACGCGAATAGACGGCGTAGATCGTGCCGACATGGGTGGTCAGATCCGGCAGGATCCGCTCCAGTTCCCCCGCCGCGATCTCTCGCGCGCAGAAATGTTCGGGCAGCTGCGCCACGCCCAGCCCCCGGACCGCCGCGCGGCGCAGCGTTTCCATGTTGCTGGTGACCAGCCGGGGCGCCACGCGCACGGTCGAGACGGCGCCGGTCTGGTCCACCATGCGCCAGTCGCCTTCCTCTCCGGGCAGGACCAGCGCCGGAAGCTCCGCGATGTCGCGCAGGTCACGCAGATCCGGGGCCGCGCGCAGCAGGGCGGGGGCGGCGACAAGGATGCCGCGCGACAGGCCAAGCCGCCGCGTCACGAAAGAGGCGCCCGCCTCCATCTGGGTGCGGGCGCGCAGGGCGATGTCCACATTGTCGGTGATCAGGTCGACCGGGCGGCCCTGCACCAGCAGCTCCACCTCCACCTTGGGATAGGTCTTCAGGAAGGTCAGGATGACCTCGTCCACAAGGTTTTCCAGCAGGCCCTGCGGACAGCTGACCCGCAGCCGCCCCGATGGCCCCTCGATCACGGCGGCGGCGGCAAGCCGGGCGGCCTGAAACGCCTCGACCATGTCGCGGCTATGGGCGCTGACGATGCGCCCGATCTCGGTGGGGCGCAGGCTGCGGGTCGTCCGTTCGATCAGCCGCACGCCCAGATCGGTTTCCAGCCGGGCGATGCTTTTGCTCAGGGTGCTTTTCGGCAGGCCCAGTTCGCGCGCGGCGGCGGCGAAGGAGCCCTTGTCCATCACCTTCTGGAAATGGGCGAGATCATCGAGGCTGGGCAGTTTTGGCATCGCGATTGTCCACCTGGGGGAACAGTGAAACGGGAAATGACCGGCTACTGACAGATCCCGCGCGGGGCTAGGGTCCGGCCATCAAGCAAGGGAAACAACCGATGACCAGCTCTGTCCAGACCCGTCTGACCGTCCTTTACTACAGCAGCACCGGCGGCACTCATGCCATGGCCGAGGCGGTTGCGGCGGGGGCTGCCAGCACCGGCGCCGAGGTGCGGCTGCGCCGCGCCGCCGAACTGGCCCCCGAGGCCGCGATCGACAGCATGCCCGCATGGCGCGCCCATCTGGAGGCGACCCGCGACGTGCCGGAAATCACCCATGCCGACATGGAATGGGCCGATGGCTTTGTCATCGGCACGCCCACCCGCTTTGGCCTGCCCGCCGCGCAGATCAAGCAGTTCATCGACAGCTGCGGCGGGCTGTGGATGGCGGGCCACCTGACCGACAAGGTGGCCAGCGCCTTTGGCGGGGCGGGCAATGCCCATGGCGGGCAGGAAGCCACCCTGCTGGCGCTGCAGACCGTGTTCTATCACTGGGGCGCGATCCTTGTGCCGCCGGGCTATACCGATCCTTCGATCCATGCCGCCGGGGGCAACCCCTATGGCACCAGCTTCACCGACCCGCGCGGCGCGGCGCTGCCCGAACCGGTGCTGCAGGCGGCGCGGCATCAGGGCGCGCGCACCGCCCGCTGGGCCGCGCTGGCCCGCCAGATGCGCGCCTGACCAAGCCCGCCGGGGGCAGGATCAGGCGCCGCTGACCCGCCCTCGGCAGCGCCGTCTCAGCCCTTGGCAGGAGGGGGCGCGCGCTCCTCGGGGGCGATGCCGAACTGCTGGCGATAGGCGGCGGGGGGCAGGCCCGCCAGCTTCTGGAACAGCTTGCGAAAGGTGGCCGCGTCGGAATAGCCCACATCCCATGCGATGCGGTCCACCGGCAGCAGCGTCCGCTCCAGCGCCTCCCGCGCCTTGGCGATGCGCACCTGCTGCAGATATTCCACCGGGGTCATGCCGGTCGCGGCGCGGAACCGGCGCAGGAAGGTGCGGCTGGTCATGCCCGCGCGCCCGGCCAGATCGGCCACCCCCTCCAGCGTGGCGGCTTCGGCGTGGATCTGATGCTGCACCTGCCGGATCGGGTCGTCGCCATGATCGAAGCGCGGGATGAACTGGGCAAAAGGCCGCTGACTGTGGCGGGGCGGCTCGATCAGCAGGAACCGCGCGGTGGCCAGCATCGTGGCCGGCCCCAGAAGCCGCCCCACCAGCGTCAGCCCCAGATCGGCCCAGGCGAGGATCCCGCCCGCCGTCAGGATGTCGCCCTCGTCCACCACCATCATGCTGTCGGCAAGCTGCACCTTGGGGAAGCGTTCGGCAAGCTGGCGGGCAAAGGCCCAGTGCGTGGTGGCGCGCCGCCCGTCGATCAGCCCGGTTTCCGCCAGCACGAACGCGCCCGCGCAGACCGAACACAGCGTGGCACCTTCGGCATGGCGCGCGGACAACCAGCGCGCGGCGATGGGCTGCGGCGCCATGCGGTCGGGCTGGATCAGGCTGGGCGGCGTGATGGCATGGCTCAGCCGGTGCGGGGCGCCGGGATGGCTGTCCCAGATGCAGGTGACGCTGTCGCCCGTCGCCTGCCAGTGGGTGACGCGGATGTGCCGGGCGGGCGCGCCCGACCATTCGCCCGCGATGCGGAACAGGTCGGTCAGCCCGTAGATCGCCGCAAGCTGGCAGTCCGGGTAGATCAGCAGACCGATTTCGGCGGCAGGTCCGGGGTCCGAGGGTCTTGTCTGTTTTGCCACGGTATTTGTCATTTCCGCCACGTCCTTTGCTGCCCCGCCTTGGGTAGGGTGATCCAGTCGAACCGGAAAGGACCGACGCTGATCAAGGCCTGACCCGCCGCACACTGAGATCCACCGGGGCCGCCACGGCTGCCCTTCTGCTGATGACCCGCACCACCTTTGCACAGACCACAGGAGATTTCCCCATGGCAACGTTTGAAACCCGCGACGGCACCACGCTGTTTTACAAGGACTGGGGCCCGCGCGACGCGCAGGCGCTGGTGTTCCACCACGGCTGGCCGCTGTCGGCGGATGACTGGGACGCGCAGATGCTGTATTTTCTGGACCGCGGCTACCGCGTCATCGCCCATGACCGCCGCGGCCATGGCCGGTCCGACCAGACCGACACCGGCAATGACATGGACACCTACGCGCAGGATGTCATCGATCTGGCCCGCGCGCTGGATCTGCGGGATGCGATCCATATCGGCCATTCCACCGGCGGGGGCGAGGTGGCGCGCTATGCCGCCCGTGCCGAACCGGGCCGCATCGCCAAGGCCGTGCTGATCGGCGCGGTGCCCCCGGTGATGGCCCGCACCGACAGCAACCCCGACGGCATCCCGCTGGAGGTGTTCGACGGCTTCCGGGCGGCACTGGCGGCCAACCGGGCGCAGTTCTTCCTCGATATCCCGTCGGGGCCGTTCTACGGCTTCAACCGCGAGGGGGCCACGGTGCATCAGGGCCTGATCCAGAACTGGTGGCGGCAGGGCATGGCAGGGGGCGCCAAGGCGCATTACGACTGCATCAAGGCCTTTTCAGAGACCGATTTCACCGAGGATCTGAAGGCGCTGACCATCCCCGTGCTGGTGATCCATGGCGAAGACGACCAGATCGTGCCGATCGCCAATTCCGCGCACAAGGCCATCACGCTGCTGCGGAACGGCACGCTCAAGGTCTATCCCGGCCTGTCGCATGGTCTGTTCGCCACGCATCCCGAGGTGATCAACCCCGATCTGCTGGCCTTCGTGCAGGCCTGACGGCGGGGGCAGGGGGCAGGGCAGCCTGCCCCCCGTGCCGCTCTCAGGGCTTGCGCTTCATCGCATCCAGAAGCGCTGCCCCCAGCGCGCCCTGACCGGCACCTGCGCCTTTGGGGGCGGCCTGCATCGGGCCGCGCGGGGTCTTGCCCTGCGGGCGGGGGCTGTCCTTGCCGCGCGGCGCGGGCTTTTCGCCGCCGCCATCCTTGCGCATGGTCAGGCCGATGCGCTTGCGCGGCACGTCCACCTCGGTCACCCGGACCTTGACCACATCGCCCGCTTTCACCACCTCGTGCGGGTCTTTCACGAACCGGTCGGCCAGCTGGCTGACATGCACCAGCCCGTCCTGATGCACGCCGATATCCACAAAGGCGCCAAAGGCCGCGACATTGGTCACCGTGCCTTCCAGCAGCATGCCGGGGCGCAGGTCGGTGATGCTGTCCACGCCCTCGGCAAAGCTTGCGGTGACAAAATCCGGGCGCGGATCGCGGCCCGGCTTTTCCAGTTCCGACAGGATGTCGCGCACCGTGGGCAGGCCGAAACGGTCATCGACAAATTCCTCGGCGCGCAGGCCCTTCAGCGCCTGCCCGTCGCCCATGATCTGGCGGATGTCGCGGCCACAGGCCTTCACGATGCGCCGCGCCACGCCATAGGCCTCGGGATGGACCGAGGAGGCATCCAGCGGCTCTTCGCCGTCGCGGATGCGCAGGAAACCCGCGCATTGCTCGAACGCCTTGGGGCCAAGCCCGGTGACCTTCAGCAGCGCCTTGCGCGCGCGGAAGGCGCCGTTCTGGTCGCGATGGCTGACGATGGCCTGCGCCAGCGACGGGCCCAGCCCCGCCACATGCGCCAGCAGCGGGGCCGAGGCGGTGTTGAGATCGACGCCGACGCCGTTCACCGCATCCTCCACCACCGCTTCCAGCGCCTGCGCCAGACGGCGCTGGTCGACATCGTGCTGATACTGGCCGACCCCGATGCTCTGCGGGGTGATTTTCACCAGTTCCGCCAGCGGATCCTGCAACCGGCGCGCGATGGACACGGCCCCGCGCAGGCTGACATCCAGATCGGGAAATTCCTTTGCCGCCAGTTCCGACGCGGAATAGACCGACGCCCCCGCTTCGGAGACGATGACCTTCACCGGCTTTTTCACCCCCGCAGGCAGCAGGCCCAGCACATCGGTCACCAGCCGTTCGCTTTCGCGGCTGGCGGTGCCGTTGCCGATGGCGATCAGTTCGATCCCGTGGCGCTTGATCAGATCCAACAGCGTGGCCGTGGCGCCGCGAATGTCGTTTTTCGGCTGGAAGGGATAGATGGTGGCGGTCTCCAGCACCTTGCCGGTGGCATCCACCACCGCGACCTTGCAGCCGGTGCGGATGCCGGGATCAAGCCCCAGCGTCGCCTTGGCCCCTGCGGGCGCGGCCAGCAGCAGGTCGCGCAGGTTGCGGGCAAAGACCGCGATCGCCTCGTCATGGGCGCGGCGGCGCAGGTCGGTCATCAGATCCACATACATGGTCAGGCTCAGCTTGACCCGCCAGCACCAGTCCGCCACGCCGCGCAGCCAGCGGTCGCCGGGGCCGTCGCCGCGGATGCCGATGGCGGCGGCCACCAGATCCTCGCCGCGCCGGGTGGCGGTGTCGGGATCGGGCGCGATTTCCACCGTCACGATCTCTTCCTTCGAGGCGCGCAGGATCGCCAGCGCCCGGTGCGACGGGATCGCGGACCATTTTTCGCGATGGTCGAAGTAATCCGAGAATTTGGCGCCCTCGGCTTCCTTGCCGGTCACCACGCGGGCAGAGATCACCGCCTCGGCGCGCATGAACTCGCGCAGGTTGCCCAGAAGGGCGGCGTTTTCGCTCAGTTCCTCGCCAAGGATGTCGCGCGCGCCCTCCAGCGCCTCTTTCACGCCGGGGACGTTTTCGCCCAGATAGCCCTGCGCCAGCGCCGCCGGATCGGTGCCGCGGCTGGACAGGATGGCGCGCAGCAGCGGCTCCAGCCCGTTTTCGCGGGCGATCATGGCGCGGGTGCGGCGCTTGGGCTTGTAGGGCAGGTAGATGTCTTCGAGCGTGGCCTTGGTTTCCGCCCCCTCGATGGCGCGGTCCAGCGCGTCGGTCAGCTTGCCCTGTTCGCGGATCGACTCGCGGATCGCCTTGCGCCGGGTTTCCAGCTCGCGCAGATAGCCAAGCCGCTCTGACAGGGTGCGCAGCTGGGTGTCATCCAGCCCGCCGGTCACTTCCTTGCGGTAGCGCGCCACGAAGGGCACCGTGGCGCCGCCATCCAGAAGCTGCACCGCGGCGGCCACCTGCTGCGGGCTGGCCTGAATTTCGGTGGCGATGGTGCGGGCGATGCGGGTCTGGCTGTCCACGGCGGCGCTCTCCTCTTGGGTCCGGATCGCTGTCTTACCGATCCGCGGCCCGCCCGCCAAGGGGGCGCGCGGGATCAGGCGGCGCCCCGCGCGCGCCGCACCAGCCAGCGGTCATATTCCCGCTGCGCGCCTTCCAGCGTTTCCACGTTCAGCGTGCGGGTGCTGAAGGCGCGGGACAGCGCCCGCACCCGTTTGTTGAGCGCGGGGCCCTCGTCCTCGCCCTCGACCCCCAGCTTGTCGTAAAGCGACAGCAGCCGGTTCTGCACGGTGCGCAGCGACATGCCGCGCCGTTCCGCGATCAGCTTGTCCTGCAGCCCCAGCGCCAGATCCAGCAGCACCGCATATTCGCTGTCATCCAGCGCCTGCCGGGGCGAGCCGGTGCGGCGCTGCAGGCGGTGAATCTCGCGGTCGACCATGATCTGGCCCTCGACCAGCACGGCGCGCAGCGCCAGCTTCAGCCGTTCGCGGGTGGCGGTTTTCAGCACATAGCCATAGGCGCTGTCTTCGGGGACGATACGCGAGATGCCGCGCAGATAGGCCTCGTCGGAATAGTTGGACCAGAACAGGATGCGGGTGCGGGGACGTTCGGCCCAGATCGCGCGCGCCGCCTCGATGCCGTTGCGGCGGTCCATCTGCAGATCCATCACCACGGCTTCGATGCGGGTGGCGCGGGCCTCGGCCTCGCCTGCGGCGCCATCGGTGGCGTGCAGGGTCTCGGTGACCTCGGGCAGGGCCTCGGCCAGCACATCCTGCAGGAAGGTGGCGTGGAACGGATCATCCTCGACCAGCAGAACCCTCATGCCGTGCCCTCCGCGCCCGCAGGCAGGGTGACGGTGACGCAGGTGCCGCCATCCGCCACGATTTCCAGATCCGCGCCCACCAGATGCGCGCGGGTGCGCAGATGCGCCAGCCCCGAATGTCGCCCGCCGCCATCGGCGCCAATGCCGCAGCCGTCGTCGCGGATGATGACGCGCAGCCGGGCTGCGGCATCGCGGGTGATGCTGACCACGATATGCGTGGCGCGGGCATGGCGGGCGGCGTTGTTGATCGCCTCCTGCGCGATGCGGTACAGCGCCGTGCGCGCCGTGGGGTTCAGCCGGTCGGGTGCGCCTTCGGTGGCATCCTCCACGTCGATGGTCACCGGGTCGCTGCCGACCGCGCGTTCCAGATGCACCCGCACCGCATGGGCAAAGCCGAACAGATCCAGCAGCGTCGGCACCGCCATGTCGATCAGCCGCCGCAGGTCGTCGATGGTGTCGGTGACGCGCTTGGCCAGCAGGTCGCGGTCCAGCGGCGCCTCGCTGGTCAGGTCGCGCAAGATGCGGGTCAGGTCGGCCAGCGTCTGATCATGCAGATCCATGCCGATGCGCTGGCGCTCCTGTTCCAGCGCCTGCGTCAGTTCCAGCGCGCCGCGCCGCAGCCCGTCGGCCTGTTCCTGCGCCCGCGCCCGCGCCCGCGCCGCCTGCTGCGCCTTTTCCGCCGCGTGCAGGGCGTGGAAATGCGGCGACAGCACCTGCGACAGTTCCCGCACCGCCTCCACCTGCGCCATGCCGTAAAGACCTTCGATGTTGTGCGACACGTTGAGCGTGCCGATCACCCGGCCCATCACCACCATGGGCACGTTGATGCGCGACCGCAGGCGATGGTTCAGGATCGGTTCGCAGCAGGCGCCGGGATAGGTGTAGCGCGGATCGGTCATCGCATTGGCGGTCAGCATCAGGTCGGTGCGTCCGGTCAGCAGTTCGCGCACCGGGGAATACTGCACCCGCGTGCGCTTGCGCGACCAGCGCGTTTCTATGCCCACCTCGTAGCTGACCACCCAGCCGGGGCTGTCATGCAGGCAGATGTCGGCATGGGTATAGGACACGATCTCCGCGATCTGCGGCGCCACCGCCGACAGGGCAGAGCGAATCTCCACCACGCCCGCCAGCTGTGCGCCAAGCCGCAGGATCACGTCCCCGCGCGCGGGCGGGTCGGCTGCCATCTGTGCTGCTGTCATCTCTCCTCCGGACGCGGGTTTTGCGCGTCTCCGCAAGAATGCCCTGTGTCCGTCGCAAAGAAAACACCGATTCCCGCAGCCAAGATGCGGGTTCCCGCATCCGATCTGCGGGATGCTCACTTTACAGGCGGCAGCGGGCAGGGTCACCATCATGCCAGTGCCCGTGGAGGACGGGCGATCGGACGCACCGCCGTGATGCGGGCGCAAAGGGAGGCGACATGACCATTTCCAGACTGCTGCTTGGGGCGGCGACGCTTGCTGTGACCGCAGGTGCCGCCATGGCGGAAACCAGCGACAAGCGCATCGCGCTCAGCAACAACTACGCGGGCAATTCGTGGCGGCAGGCGATGCTGCAGACCTTCGAAGAAGTCGGCGGGCAGGCCGTTTCCGACGGTGTGGTGGCGGCGGCGGATGCCTATACCACCTCGGAAAATCAGGCCACCGAACAGGCCGCGCAGATCCAGAACATGATCCTGCAGGGCTATGACGCGATCATCCTCAACGCCGCGTCGCCCACGGCGCTGAACGGCGCCGTGGAAGAGGCCTGCAATGCAGGCGTCACCGTGGTCAGCTTCGACGGCATCGTGACTGCCCCCTGCGCATGGCGCATCGCGGTGGATTTCAAGGCGATGGGCCGCGAACAGGTCGACTATCTGGCGGAGCGTCTGCCCGAGGGCGGCAACCTGCTGGAAATCCGCGGTCTGGCTGGCGTGTTCGTGGATGACGAAATCCACGCAGGCATCGAAGACGGCGTGGCCGCGCATGACAAGTTCACCATCGCCGGGTCGGTGAACGGCGACTGGGCGCAGGAAGTCGCGCAGAAGGCCGTTGCAGGCATCCTGCCCTCGCTGCCCGAGATCGTGGGCGTGGTGACGCAGGGCGGCGACGGCTATGGCGCCGCCGAGGCGTTCAAGGCCGCAGGCCGCGACATGCCGCTGATCGTGCTGGGCAACCGGCAGGACGAAATGGCGTGGTGGGCCGAACAGCGCGACGCGAACGGCTACGAGACCATGTCGCTGTCCATCGCGCCCGGCGTCGCCTCGCTGGCGTTCTGGGTCGCGCAGCAGATCCTCGACGGGCAGGAAGTGCCGAAGGATCTGGTGGTGCCCTTCCTGAAGGTCACGCAGGACACGCTGGACGAGGCGCTGGAAAGCACCCCCGAAGGGTCGGTCGCCAACACCGTCTACACGCTGGATGACGCGAAGGCCGTCATCGCAGAGGCGAAATAACCCTCATGCACAGCGCAGCCGCAGCGGCTGCGCCGATCGTCGCCCTGACTGACGCCGCCAAGCATTTTGGCGCGGTCAGGGCGCTCGACGGCGTGAGCCTGTCCATCTCTCCCGGGGAATGTCTGGGGCTTGTCGGCCATAACGGCGCGGGCAAGTCCACTCTGGTCAATGTGGTGAATGGCGGGCTTTCGCCGTCGGCGGGCACCGTCGCCTTTCCGGCCTCCGGCGCGGGCAGCGCGCTGGGCGCGGGCGTGCGGTCGGTGTTTCAGGAACTGTCGCTCTGCCCCAACCTGACGGTGGCGGAGAACCTGCGCATTTCCCATGCCGCGCTGAAGGGGCTGCGCTGGCGCGGTCAGGCGCGGGAGGAAATCGCGCAGGCGCTGGATCAGGTGTTTCCGGGCCATGGCATCGCCGCAGATGCGCCGGTGGACAGCCTGAGCATCGCACAGCGCCAGATGGTCGAGATCGCCATCGGCTTTGCCCCGCGCGGCACAGAGGCGCGGCTGGTGATCCTTGACGAGCCGACATCCTCGCTCGATGCGGGGATCGCGGAGCAGCTTCTGAGCCATATCAAACGGTTCTGCGCCGCCGGGGGCGCGGTCATCTTCATCTCGCACATGCTGGGCGAGATCTTTGCCGTGGCCACGCGGATCCTTGTGATGAAGGACGGGCGCGTGGTCGCCGACGAGCCTGCGGACCGCTTTACCCGGCAGGGGCTGGTGGATGCCATGGGCCATGTCGCCCCCGATGCCGCCGCTGTCGAGGCGGCGCGCAGCTTTGGCGAGACCGTGGTGACCACCCCCGAAGGGCTGACCGCGCGGCGGGGCGAAATCGTGGGCCTGTCGGGGCTTGCGGGCCATGGTCAGGCCGAGGCGCTGGCCCGGCTCTATCTGGGCGCCACCTCGTCCTGGCGCGCGCCCAAGGCTGCGCCCATGGTGTTTGTCGCGGGTGACCGGGGCCGCGACGGCGTGCTGCCGCTGTGGTCGATCCTGCGCAACGCCACCGTGTCGATCCTGCCGCGCATCGCGCGGCGCGGGCTGGTCGACCGGGCCGAAGAATCCCGCATTGCCGCCGACTGGAAAGCCCGCATCGGCATCCGCACCGAAGACGTGACCAATCCAATCCTGTCGCTGTCGGGCGGCAACCAGCAGAAGGTGCTGTTTGCCCGCGCGCTGGCCTCTGACGCGCCGGTGGTGGTGATGGACGATCCCATGCGCGGCGTCGACGTGGGCACGAAACAGGATGTCTATGCCATGATCCGCGCCGAGGCCGCGCGGGGCCGCACCTTCCTGTGGTATTCCACCGAAACCGAGGAGGTCTGCCAGTGCGACCGCGTCTTCGTCTTCCGCGACGGGCAGATCTCTGCCGAACTGACCGGGGCCGACATCACCGAGGAACGCATCCTGAGCGCCTCTTTCGAAATGGCGGAGGCCTGACATGACCCTGTTCGCCCGTTACCGGATTCTGCTGCCGGTGCTGTCGCTTGCCATCCTGCTGGCCGCCACCTTCTACATGCAGCCGCGCGCCATGAGCTATTTCGGCGTCAACCTGCTGTTCAACCTCGCGGTGCCCATCGCGCTCGCCACCATCGCGCAGATGTGCATCATCATGGTGAATGACATCGACCTGTCGCTGGGCGCCTTCGTGTCGCTGGTGGCCTGTGTCGTCGCCACCTTTCTCAACGACACGCCGCTGCTGGGGCTGGTGATCCTGCTGGCGCTGGTGCTGGCCTATGCCGCGCTTGGGGCGGTGATCCATGCGCTGGATCTGCCCGCCATCGTGGTGACGCTGGGCATGTCCTTCGTCTGGGGCGGGCTTGCGCTGTTCATCCTGCCCTCGCCGGGGGGCAGCAGCCCCGACTGGCTGCGCACGCTGATGACGGTCAAGCCGCCCTTCGTGCCCATGGCCGTGGTCGCCTCGGTGCTGATCGCGGGGATCACGCATCTGCTGTTCATCCGCTCCGGGCTTGGCACCGTGCTGCGCGGGGTGGGGGGCAATGCCCGCTCGGTGGCGCGGGCGGGCTGGCCGGTGATCCGGCTCAAGGCGCTGGCCTATGGCTGCGCGGGGCTTTTCGGAGTGCTGGCGGGCATGGCGCTGGTGGGGCTTACCACCTCTGCCGATGCCAATATCGCGCTGCGCTACACGCTGCTGTCCATCGCGGGGGTGATCCTTGGCGGCGGCGAATTCACCGGCGGCAAGGTCAGCCCGGTGGGGGCGGTGATCGGCGCGCTGACGCTGACGCTGGCGGCTTCGTTCCTCAGCTTCCTGCGGCTGTCGCCCGACTGGCAGATCGGCGCGCAGGGCGCGATCCTCATTCTGGTTCTCACGGCGCGGCTGCTGTTCACCCGCCGCGACGCGCAGGCCTAAGGGGGCTCTGATGAAACTTCTGCACAAACCATGGCTCTGGTCCTGGGTTGCCGCCGCCGCCGCCTTTGCGCTGACCGTCACCCTGACCGGGGGCAGCGGCGCCAGCGAACTGGCCTATGCCGCGCTCAGCTTCGGGGCCTTCGCCGCCATCGTGGGGCTGGGCCAGATGCTGGTCATCACGCTGGGGCCGGGCAATGTGGACCTGTCCATTCCGGCCACCATGACGCTGGCGGGCACGCTTGCGCTCAAGACCATGGGCAGCGATCCGGGCACCGCGTGGCTGGGGCTGGGCGTCGCCATCCTCGTGGGGCTTGGCACCGGCCTTGCCAATTTCACGCTGATCTACCTGCTGCGCCTGCCGCCGATCATCGCGACACTCGCCGCCTCGCTGGTCTATCAGTCCATCGCCATCTGGTCGAACCGCGGCCTGCGCATCAAGCCGCCCGAGGGGCTGGCCGATTTCGCCACGGGCCGCTTTTTCGGCATCCCCAACGTGGCGCTGGTGGGGCTGGCGCTGTCCGTGGTGATCTGGGTGCTGCTGGAGCGGTCGGTCTGGGGGCGCTGGCTGCTTGCCTCCGGGCAGAACCTGCGCGCCGCGCGGCTGGCAGGCATCCCGGTCGAGGCGGTGCGCGCCGCCACCTATCTGGCCGTCACCGTCTTTGCCGCCATCGCGGGCTATCTGCTGGCAAGCTTTTCGGGCGGTGCCGCGCTGAACATGGGCACCGAATACCTGCTCATGTCCATTGCGGTGGTGGTCATCGGCGGCACCTCCATCGCGGGGGGCTCCTCCAACGTGCCCGGCGTCTGGGGCGCCTCGCTGTTCATGTTTCTCGTGGTCTCGATGCTCAACTCCTACGGCGCGGGCGCCGGGGTGCGGCTGATCCTGACCGGCACCATCATCATCGGCATTGTCATTGCCGCCAGCACAAGAAGGGCCACGCGATGATCCGCCTGCCTGACCATCTGCAGATCGACGATCCCCGCTTCCGCGATCTGGTGCATCCCACCTCGCAACTGGAGCGGCTCTGCACCGGCTTCACATGGACCGAAGGTCCGGTCTGGTTCGGCGATCACGCCTGCCTGATCTTTTCCGAAATCCCGTCCCAGACGCTCTACCGGCTGACCGAGACCGGCGATCTGTCGGTGTTCCGCCAGCCTTCGGGGTTCAACAACGGCAACACCCGGGACCGGCAGGGCCGTCTGGTGGGCTGCCGCCATGGCTTCCGCGACGTGGTGCGCACCGAACATGACGGCGCGCTGACCGTTCTGGCCTCCGCCCATGACGGCAAGAGCCTCAATTCCCCGAATGACGTGGTGGTCAGTTCCGACGGGGCGGTGTGGTTCACCGATCCCACCTACGGCATCATGTCGAATTTCGAGGGCAACCGCGCCGAGCCCGAACAGGGCGCGCGCCATGTGTTCCGCATCCCGCCCGAAGGCGGGGCGCCGGTGCCGGTGATTTCGGACTTCGCGCAGCCGAACGGGCTCTGCTTCTCGCCCGACGAAAGCCTGCTTTATGTCGCCGAAAGCGGGTCGAGCCATGACGAAACCGTGCCGTCGGTCATCCGTAAATACGCGGTGGACGGGGCTACGCTGACCCACTTGGGGGATTTCGCCACGCTGGACTGCGGGCTGCCGGACGGGATGCGCTGCGACGTGCTGGGCAACCTGTGGTCCTCTGCCGGGGACGGGGTGCACTGCTTTGCCCCGGACGGCACGCGGCTTGGCAAGATCCTGATCCCGGAAACCGTGTCCAACCTGTGTTTCGGCGGCGCGGACGGGCAGCGGCTGTTCATCACCGCCACCACCTCGGTCTATCGCGTCTTTGTCGACGTGAAAGGCGCGGAGCCCTGGACGCGGAGCGCCCGCGCCTGAGGCCGAACCTCTAAGGCATGCGCGAGATGCCCGACTTGACCCGGCGCAGGGGGATCGAGCTTTCGATCTTGGCCACGCCGGGCACCCGGGTCAGCTTGTGGGTCAGGAAGGTCTCGAACTCCGCCAGACCTTCGGTGACCACCCGCATCAGGTAATCGCGGTTGCCGGTCATCAGCCAGCAGTCCACCACCTCGGGAAAGGTGGCGATGGCGGTTTCGAACTGCGCCAGCGCCTGATCCACCTGCCGGTCAAGCTGCACCGACACGAAGACCGACACCTGAAACCCCAGCGCCGCCTCGTCCAGCAGGGCGGTGTAGCCGGTGACGATGCCGCGCTGTTCCAGCCCGCGCAGCCGCCGCGCCACGGGGGTGGGGCTCAGCCCGACGCTGTCGCTGATCTGCTGCAGGCTGGCCCGCCCGTCCTGCCGCAGCAGGCGCAGGATTCGCACATCCACCTCGTCCATCGTAGCGGAATCCCCTCTGTTTGCACGCAACACGCGCGTTTCCACCAGCAGTGAACCCGTGTGGCGCGGAAATCGCAAGGATCCGCTCGGGCGGGGCGTGGTATCCTGCCGCGACATACGGAGGAGTTTCATGCCGCACAGCCCCCTGAATACCGTCGAACAGCGCCTGCTCTGGCTGTCGCACTGGATGATCCACAACGCCAATCACATCCGCCCCAAGGTGGACGCGATCAAGCTGGGCGGGCATCAGGCCAGCTCTGCCTCCATGGTGTCGATCCTGACCGCGCTGTATTTCGGCGCGCTGCGTCCGCAGGACCGGGTGGCGGTCAAGCCTCATGCCGGGCCGGTGTTTCATGCCATGCAGTATCTGATGGGCAACCTGCCGCGCGAGAAGATGGAGAATTTCCGCGGCTTCGGCGGGGTGCAGTCCTATCCGTCGCGCACCAAGGATGTGGATGACGTGGATTTCTCCACGGGCTCGGTGGGGCTGGGCGTGGCGGTCACCTCCTTTGCGTCGCTCATTCAGGATTACATCGCCGCCAAGCCCTGGGGAGAGGGGCAGCGCATGGGCCGGATGATCGCGCTGATGGGTGATGCCGAACTGGACGAGGGCAATATCCACGAATGCCTGCAGGAAGGCTGGAAACACGACCTGCGCAACGTCTGGTGGGTGATCGACTACAACCGCCAGTCGCTGGATGGCGTGGTGCGCGAAGGGCTCTGGTCGCGGATCGAACAGATCTTCACCGCCTTTGGCTGGGATGTGGTGCGGGTGAAATACGGCGCGCTGCAGCGCGCGGCCTTTGCCGAACCGGGGGGCGAGGCGCTGCGCGACTGGATCGATGCCTGCCCGAACGAGGTCTATTCCGCGCTGACCTATCAGGGCGGCGCCGTCTGGCGCGCCCGCCTGATGGAGGCTTTGGGCGATCAGGGCGATGTCACGGCGCTGATCGACCGGCGGTCGGACCGCGAGCTGGCGGACCTTATGGAAAACCTTGGCGGCAACTGCGTGCAGACCATGGCCGACACCTTTGCCAGCATCGACCATGACCGTCCGACCTGTTTTCTGGCCTATACGGTCAAGGGCTGGGGCACGCCGATTGCCGGGCACAAGGACAACCATGGCGGGCTGATGACCAAGGCGCAGATGGCCGACTGGCAGCGGCACATGGGCGTGCCCGAAGGGCAGGAATGGGAGCCTTTTGCGGCTGTGGACGATCCCGAGGCGCTGCGCAGCTTCCTGCGCGAGGTGCCGTTTTTCGCCGAAGGGCCGCGCCGGAAAACCGATGCGCGCCTGCCGGTGCCGCAGCTTCAGATCGCCACCGACCGCAGCCTGTCGACGCAGGCGGCCTTTGGCAAGATCCTCGACGATCTGGCGCGGGGCGACAGCGCGCTGGCCGAACGCATCGTCACCACCTCGCCGGACGTGACCGGCACCACGGGGCTGGGGGCATGGGTGAACCGGCGCAAGCTTTTTGCCCGCCATGCCCGCGCCGATGAATTCCGCGCACAGAACATCCCGTCGACCGCGAAATGGGATTTCGCCCCCGAGGGCCAGCATATCGAACTGGGCATCGCCGAGATGAACCTGTTCCTGCTGCTGGCCGCCGCCGGGCTGTCGCATACGCTGTTCGGCAGACGGCTGATCCCGGTGGGCACGGTCTATGATCCTTTCGTGGTGCGCGGGCTCGATGCGCTGAACTACGCCTGTTATCAGGACGCGCGGTTCCTGATCGCGGGCACGCCCTCCGGCGTGACGCTGGCGCCCGAAGGCGGCGCGCATCAGTCGGTCAGCACGCCGCTGATCGGCATGGCGCAGGACGGGCTTGCCGCCTTCGAGCCTGCCTTTGTCGATGAACTGGCGGTCATCATGGAATGGGCCTTTGACTACCTGCAGCGCGATGGCGAAGGGGATCCCGACGAACGCACATGGCTGCGCGATGAAACCGGCGGCTCGGTCTATCTGCGGCTCAGCACCAATCCGCTGGAGCAGCCCGGCCAGCGCCATGACGACGCCTTCCGTCAGGGCGCCATCGACGGCGCCTACTGGCTGCGCCCGCCGGGCCCGAACTGCGAGGTGGTCATCGCCTATCAGGGCGCCGTCGCCCCCGAGGCTATCCGCGCGGCGGGCCATCTGGCCGAGGGGCGGCGCGATGTGGGGGTGCTGGCCGTCACCTCCGCCGACCGGCTGAACGCGGGCTGGACGGCGGCGCAGCGGGCGCGGGCGCGCGGCCAGCGCGGCGCGCTGTCACACGTGGAACGTCTGCTGGGCGGGCTGCCCCGGCACTGCCATCTGGTCACGGTGATCGACGGGCATCCGGCCACGCTGTCATGGCTGGGCTCGGTCGCGGGGCACCGCACCATCCCGCTTGGCGTCGAACATTTTGGCCAGACCGGCACGATCGGCGATCTTTACCACCATTTCGGCATCGATGCCGCCACCATCGTCGACCGGGTGGCGGGGCTGACCGAGGGGCGGGAGATCTCTGCGCTGCACTAGCGCACGCCGCGCGCCGTGACGTCACGTCCCAGCGTGACAGCGCGGCGCGCGCAATGGCAGGCTCCGCCCAAGGAGCCCCGCCATGACCCGTTATCCGCACCTCTTTGCCCCGCTTGATCTGGGCCATGTGACCCTGCCCAACCGGGTGCTGATGGGGTCGATGCACACCAATCTGGAAGAGCGCGGCGACTGGAACCGCGTGGCGGAATTTTATGCCGCCCGGGCGCGGGGCGGGGCGGGGCTGATCGTGACCGGGGGCATGGCGCCCAATGCCGAAGGCGCGGTGTTTCCCGGTGCCGCGGGGCTGTTCACGCCGCAGGACATCGCCAGCCACCGGCTTGTGACAGAGCGGGTGCAGGACTGCGGCGGGCGCATCGCGCTGCAGATCCTGCATGCCGGGCGCTATGCCTATGGCCCCGGCTGCGTGGCGCCCTCGGCCATCAAATCGCCCATCTCTCCGCATGTGCCCGCCGCGCTGGACGAGGCGGGCATCGAAAAACAGATCCGCGACATCGCCACCACCGCCGCCCGCGCCCGCGAGGCCGGGTATGACGGCGTGGAGGTGATGGGGTCCGAAGGCTATCTGCTGAACCAGTTCCTGAGCCTGCGCACCAACCGCCGGACCGATGACTGGGGCGGCAGCGCGGAAAACCGCAGGCGCTTTCCGCTGGAGGTGCTGCGCCGGGTGCGCGCGGCGGTGGGGCGGGATTTCATCGTGATCTTCCGGCTGTCGATGATCGATCTGGTCCCCGGCGGCGCCCCCTTCGCCGAGGTTCTGCAGCTGGCGCAGGAGGTGGAGCGGGCAGGCGCCAGCCTTATCAACACCGGCATCGGCTGGCATGAATCGCGCGTGCCCACCATCGCCACCTCGGTGCCGCGCGGCGGTTTTGCATGGGTCACGCAGAAGCTGATGGGGCAGGTGGGCATTCCGCTTGTCACCTCCAACCGGATCAACACGCCGGATCTGGCGGAACGCCTGCTGGCGGAGGGCGGCGCCGATATGGTCAGCCTTGCGCGGCCGTTTCTGGCCGATCCCGAATTTGTGGCCAAGGCGCGGGCGGGGCGGCCCGATCTGATCGCGCCCTGCATCGCCTGCAATCAGGCCTGTCTGGACCATACCTTCGCGGGCAAGGTGTCCAGCTGTCTGGTCAATCCGCGCGCCGGGTTCGAGACGGAACTGCCGCTGGGGCCCGCGGCCCTGCCGAAACGGCTGGCGGTGGTGGGGGCGGGGCCTGCAGGCCTGTCCTGCGCCATCACCGCCGCGCAGCGCGGGCATCATGTCACGCTGTTCGACCGCGATGACCGGATCGGCGGGCAGCTGAACATGGCGCGCGTCATCCCCGGCAAGGAAGAGTTTCACGGCCTTGTCGACTGGTTCGCCACCATGCTGCGCGAAACGGCGGTGACGCTGCGGCTGGGGGCCAGCGCGGGCGTGGACGATCTGCGCGGCTATGACGCCGTGGTGGTGGCCACCGGCGTGCGCCCGCGCGACCCAAAGATCCCCGGGCAGGACGGGCCCAACGTGCTGGGCTATGCCGAGGTGCTGCGCGGCGGTGCCCCGGTGGGGCCGCGCGTTGTGGTGCTGGGCGCGGGCGGCATCGGCTTCGATGTGGCGGAATACCTTGTGCATCAGGGCGCCAGCGCCACGCTGGATCCCGTGCTCTGGCGCAGCACATGGGGGGTGACCGATCCCGCGCTTGCCCCCGCCGGGCTTGCCCCCGAAGGGCCGCAGCCCGCAGCCCCGGCGCGGCAGGTGATGCTGGTGCAGCGCCGGGCGGAACGGCCCGGGCGACGGCTGGGCAAGACCACCGGCTGGATCCACCGCGCCAGCCTTGCCGCCAAGGGCGTGCAGATGCGCGGCGGCGTCAGCTACCGCCATATCGACGCGGCAGGCCTGCATGTGGAGGTGAACGGCACGCCGGATCTGATCCCCTGCGACACGGTGGTGATCTGCGCCGGGCAGGAGCCCGAGCGTGGTCTGGCCGAGGCGCTGGCCCGGGCGGGCATCGCCGCGCAGGTGATTGGCGGCGCCGATGTGGCGGCGGAACTGGATGCCAAGCGCGCCATCGATCAGGGGGTGCGGCTGGCGCTGGCGCTCTGACCGCTCAAGAACCCGTGTGCGGGCAGGGCGGAACCACAGGCGGTCCGGGCCCGTTCCTTTCCCGAGACGCAAAAGAGCGTTACAGGAAAAGGAGACACAGACATGACTGCCATTACCGCAGCAAACGTCCTCGTCATCGCCACCAACGGCTTCGAACAGTCGGAACTTGAATTTCCCCGCGACCAGCTGCGCGCCAAGGGCGCGACGGTGCATGTCGCCACGCTGGACGGGCAAAGCATCAAGGGCTGGGAAGGCACCGACTGGGGCCGCGATGCCGAAGCCGACCTGAAGATCGCCGATGCCAAGGCCAGCGATTATGATGCGCTGGTCATCCCCGGCGGCCAGATCAACCCCGATCTGCTGCGCGTCGAAGAGAGCGTGCTGTCGCTGGTCAAGGACTTCCACAACAGCGGCAAGGTGATCGCGGCGGTGTGCCACGGCCCGTGGGTGCTGGTGGAGGCAGGCGTGGCCAAGGGCCGCGACATGACCTCGTTCCATTCGATCAAGACCGACGTGATCAATGCCGGGGCCAACTGGCAGGATGCGGAAGTGGTGACCGACAAGGGCATCATCACCAGCCGCAAGCCTGACGACCTGAAGGCCTTCGTGTCGAAGATCGTCGAAGAGATCGAGGAAGGCGAACACAGCCGCAAGGCCGCCTGACCTCGTTGCCCCGACCGTGAACCGGGGCAGAGGGCCGCGCCGCGTATCCTCGGTGCGGTCCTTCCCGTGCGCCGGGCGGGGTTTCCCCGTCGCGCACAGTTTGACCCGAATTCCAGATATTGTCCCTCAGAGGTCCAAGTTACGCCCCATTCTGTGGGGATAGCTGGGCAGGACCAGAAGAACGAGGGATTGCCAATGGATCGCCTGACCGAAATGGAGGCCTTTGCCACTGTCGTGGACCAAGGAGGGTTCACGGATGCGGCCAAGAAGATGGGCATTTCCAAATCGGCAGTGTCCAAGCATGTCTCCTCGCTGGAGGCCCGGCTGGGGGCGCGTCTGCTGAACCGCACCACCCGCCGCGTCTCGCCCACAGAGATCGGCCTTGCCTATTACGACCGCGCCCGCCGCGTGCTGAACGATGCCGGAGAGGCGGATGCGCTCGTCACCTCGATGCAGTCCGCGCCGTCTGGCCTGCTGCGGATCAGCGTCGCCACGGATTTTGGCGTCAATCATCTGAGCCCGATGCTGGGCGAGTTTCTGGCCGAATTTCCGGACATCACCGTGAACATGGTGCTGAACAACCGCTATGTGGAGCTGATTTCCGAAGGCTTCGACATGGCCGTCCGCATCGGCGAGCTGGAAGACAGCACGCTGCGCGCCCGCAAGCTGACCGACACCACCAAGCGCATGATCGCCTCCCCGGCCTATTTCGCCCGCTTTGGACGGCCCGCGCGCATCGACGATCTCAACGATCACAAGCTGCTGCACTACTCCAACCAGTCTTCGGGCAATGTGTGGAAGGTGACGGCCCCCTCGGGCGAGAAACGCCAGATCCGCACGGCGGGCTGGCTGTCGGTCAATGACGGGCAGTCGCTGCTGAACGCCTGCATCGCGGGGCTGGGGATCGCCTATCTGCCCTCCTACCTCTATTCCGACGCGATGAAACAGGGTCTGGTGGAGGATGCCATTCCCGACCTGCCGGTGGAAACCCAAGGCATCTATGCCGTTTATCCGCCGGGCCGCTTCACGCAGCCGAAGGTCCGCGCCTTCATCGATTTTCTTGTGGATGCCTTTGTCGACAAGGGCCCGCAGGACTGGTGACGAATTTCCCTGCGCCCTGCTCTGGGCCACCTGCGCCCCGGTCCGTCCGGGGCGCTTTTTCTTGTGCGCCTCCGCCGGAAAGCGGCGATCAGCCTTCGGCCTCCAGCAGCACCGCCTCGATGCGGCGGTTCGCCTCGCGCCCTTCCTGCGTCAGGTTGCTGGCCACGGGGGCCAGATAGCCCGCGCCATCCGCCGCCATGCGCGTAGCCGGGATGCCGTGCCGGTCGCGCAGATAGGCCAGCGCCGCCGAGGCGCGGCGCTGTGACAGGGCGCGGTTCGCCTCCAGCGAGCCTGTGGCATCGGTATGGCCCACGAACAGCAGCCGCCGGGCCGGATTGTCCTTCAGATAGCTGGCCAGCGCCTCCAGCGAGGCGACCTCGGTTTCGCCCAGATCGGCCTCGCCGGTGGCAAAGCTGAGATCGGGCAGCACCACATAGCCGCGCTGTTCCAGCCGCGCCGCGATCTGCTCCGGCGTGGCCGGGGCGGCGGCGGGGGCATCCGCAGGACCGGGGGACACGACCGGTCCGGGATCCTCTGGCGCGGGTTCGGGGCCGTTCGCCCGCACCAGCTGCACAAAACTTGCTGCGGCGCTGCGGCTGACCAGCAGCGTCAGGAAATCGCCCTCCGGTCCCTCGGCGGACAGGAAGCGGTAGGCGGTCAGATCCACATACATGTCCGGCGCGGTCATCACCTCGATCCCGAAGCGGAAATCGAAACCGCCGCAGGTGCCGGTCACGCAGTCCAGAAGCACGCTGTAGCCCGCCTGTTCCAGCTGCGTGCGCAGCGGCGCCAGCACCTGCAGCGTCGTGAGATCAGAGGAATCGATGCGATAGGCCTGCCGCAGCACCCGGCCTTCGGCAAGCTGCACCGGCACGCCGCTGCCCTCGCGCCACGGGCCGGTGGGCACGGCATAGGTGCCCGCCTCGGTCAGCCGCTCCGCCGTCAGCCGCGCCCCCGAGGGCAGGGCCAGATCCAGCGCCGCAAGCGGGCCCGCCGCCAGTGTCAGGACCGCTGTCAAGGCGGCAGAAAGGCCGCGCGCCCTCACGCTGCGACCTTGATGCGATAGTGATACTGACCCACCAGTTCCATCCCCAGCGCGGCATAAAGCCCGTTGGCCGCGTGGTTGTCGCGCAGGCAGGCCAGTGCCATCCACTCCGCCCCCTGCGCCTCCGCCCAGATCCCGGCGCAGCGCATCATCCATTTGCCCAAGCCCATGCCGCGATGCGCCCGCAGCACCTCCAGCGCGTGCACCATGGCGATGCGGTCATGGATCGCGCAATATCCCGCCCCGGCGGGCCGGTCGGACATACGGCCAAAAATGCCGGTCTTTGGTCCCGCCGCCCGGTCCATCACCGCCACCCGCGCCGGGCCGATGCCGCCCGCCGCCCAGATCTCGCGCATCACCGCCAAGGGCTCCCAGACCGCAAAGGCGGTGACGCGGGGCAGGGGGCGGTCGGTCAGCCGCGCGATCGGGCAGAGCCACAGGTTGACGGGGTCGATCAGCGCATAACCTTCGGCCTCCAGCGCCGCGTCCAGCGCCACCTCGCCCTGCCGGATCATGAACAGCGGCACCTGCCCCAGCAGCTGCTGCGCCTTTTCCGCCGCGTGCAGGTCATCGGGGCCCCAGTCGCCCTCTGCCGTGGTGCAGGCCACCCGCTTGCCGCCGCCCGCCCCCTCGCGCAGACGCCACGGCCCGGCCTCCACCATCGCGGCGGCGGGCCATGTGGCATCCAGCGCGGCGTAAAGCCGCGGCAGATCGGGCGTCATGCGGGAAAGATCCCGGCCAGCCGGGTCATCGCCGCGTCAACCCGCGCGCCGTCCTGCCCGCGCACCACCACATTGGCGCCATAGGCCCCGTCCTTCTGGAACGGGTAAGAGCCGAAGGACAGATCCGGAAACTCCGCCGCCAGATCCGCCAGCGGCCCGGCGATCTCGCCCTCGCCGCGCGCGATTCGCAGGCTCTGCGACAGCAGCGGCGCGCCCCCGGTCAGCGTGGGCAGCACGCTTGCCACCATCGCCTGAAAGATCGTGGGCACACCTGCCATCACATGCACGTTCTCCAGTGTGAAACCCGGCGCGATGGAGACAGGATTGTCGATAAGCGAGGCGCCCTCGGGGATGCGGGCCATGCGCTGGCGGGCGGCATTGAACTCCTGCCCCTGCCGCTCGTAATGCGCGGCCAGCAGCGCGCGCGCGTCATCGCGGATGCCGATGGACACGCCAAAGGCCGCCGCCACCGCATCGGCGGTGATGTCGTCATGGGTGGGCCCGATCCCACCCGAGGTGAACACGTGGTCAAACGCCCCCCGCAGCGCGTTCAGCGCGGCAACGATGGCCGCGTGCTGGTCGGCCACCACCCGCACCTCGGCCAGCACGATGCCCTGCTTTGTCAGTTCCTGCGCCAGATGGTGCATGTTGGAATCGCGCGTTCGGCCCGACAGGATCTCGTCTCCGATCACCAGCATGGCGGCGGTGGGGTTGGACATGGCGCGATCTCCTTGCAGGGGGCTTTCCCGATGGTATAGGGCCGCCGCCATGCGCTTTCAAACCCCTCTCATGCCCGCCACGCTGATCCGCCGCTACAAGCGGTTCCTCGCGGATGCGCGGCTGGAGAATGGCACAGAGATCACCGCCCATGTCGCCAACCCCGGCAGCATGCTGGGGCTGGCCGATCCCGGCACCCGCATCTGGCTGGAACGCAATGACGACCCCAAGCGCAAGCTGCGCTACGCGTGGCGGCTGGTGGAGCATGAGACCGGCGCGTTCACCGGCGTCGACACCGCCGTGCCGAACCGCCTGCTGCGCCCGGCGCTGGCGGCGGGACAGGTCGCGGGGCTCGAAGGCTATGCCACGCTGCGCCCCGAAGTCCGCTATGGCGAAAAAAGCCGCGTCGATTTCCTGCTGACCGGGGGCGCCCGCCCCGACGCCTGGGTGGAGGTGAAATCCGTCACCCTGTCGCGCCAGCCCGGGCTTGCCGAATTTCCCGACAGCGTCACCGCGCGCGGCGCCCGCCACCTTGCCGATCTTGCCGCCATGGCGCAGGCGGGCCAGCGCGCCGTGATGCTGTATCTCGTGCAGCGCAGCGATGCCCGCGCCGTGACCCTCGCCGCCGATCTCGATCCCGGCTATGCCCGCGCCTTCGCCACGGCGACCGCCGCCGGGGTCGAGGTGCTGGCGTTTGGCTGCAGGCTCGATCCCGAAGGCATCCGGATCGCCGCGCCCTTGCCCTTCCACGCGCCCTGATTTCCAGCGGCCCCAAATATCCCGGGGGAGTCCCCGCAGGGGACGGGGGCAGAGCCCCCTCTGCCGTCAGGTTCCGTCTGCGGCGGATCGGCCAGAGCCCGCGAGGCCTCTCTGGCAGCGAAGCCAGCACCGCCCGTCCGTCGCGGCTGCCGCCCGCGACAGCAAAGCCGGGGCGGGGGCTTGCCTTTCCCGCCCTCGCTCTGGCATTGCCCGCGCAGACGTATTACATCATTTTGTGACAGAGCTACGGAGCGGTCCGTCTTGAGACATGACACCACCGGCCGTCTCAACCGGGACGGCATTCGCATTCACGATCCTTCGGATTTCGCCGGGATGCACCGCGCGGGCGCGCTGGCCGCGCGCATCCTCGACGATGTCGCGGCACAGGTCTGGCCCGGCCAGACCACCGGCGCCGTGGATGATTTCATCCGCAACGCGGTGGAGGCGGCGGGCGCCACCTCGGCCACGATCGGCTACCGGGGCTACCAGCACGCCAGCTGCATCTCCATCAACCATGTGGTCTGCCACGGCATCCCGGGCGAGAAGAAGCTCAAGGATGGCGACATCCTCAACATCGACGTGACGGTGATCGTGGATGGCTGGTATGGCGACAGCTCGCGCATGTATGTGGCGGGCAAGCTCGCGCGCAAGGCGGAGCGGCTGATCGAGGTCACCCATGACGCGCTGATGCTGGGCATCGAGGCGGTGAAGCCCGGCAACACGTTCGGCGATATTGGCCATGCCATCCAGACCTATGTGGAGGCGCAGCGCATGTCGGTGGTGCGGGATTTCTGCGGCCACGGGCTGGGGCAGGTGTTCCACGCCGCGCCCAACGTGCTGCATTACGGGCGCCCCGGCACCGGACCCAAGCTCGAAGAGGGCATGTTCTTCACCATCGAGCCCATGGTGAATCTTGGCCGCCCCGAAACCAAGGTGCTGGCCGATGACTGGACGGCGGTGACCCGCGACAAGTCGCTGTCGGCGCAGTTCGAGCATTCGGTGGGCGTGACCGCGGACGGGGTCGAGATCTTCACCCTGTCGTCCGCAGGCCGCTTTCACCCCACCTGGTCCTGATCCGGCGCGGGATCGGCGCGCGGGGCATTTCCGCCCCCCGCGCAATCGCCTAGGGTGACCGGCATGGAATCGGGTATGGACTGGCATGCCGCCTATGCGGCACTGGCCTGGCAGGTAGAGCTGGGCGCGGATGAGGCTATCGGCGAGGCGCCGGTGGACCGTTTCGCCCATGAGGCGGCGGAGCGCGCCGCGCGGGCCGCACCTGCACCCCCGCCTGCCGCCGCCGCCCTGTCCGCCCGGCCCGTGATGGCCGAGGCCGATCCCGTCGCCGAAGCGACCGCCGCCGCCCGTGCCGCCACCACGCTGGAGGAGTTGCGCGCCGCCCTTGACGCCTATCCGCATTGCGATCTGAAGCGCGGCGCGCGCAATCTGGTCTTTGCCGATGGCACGCCGCAGGCCCGGGTGATGATCGTCGGCGAAGCGCCGGGCCGCGAGGAGGACCAGCAGGGCCTGCCTTTCGTGGGGCGGGCCGGGCAGCTTCTGGACCGGATGCTGGGCGCCATCGGGCTGTCGCGCGCGCAGTCGGTCTATATCACCAATGTCCTGCCATGGCGCCCTCCGCAGAACCGCGACCCCAGCGCCGAGGAAATTGCCATGATGCGGCCTTTCGTGTCGCGCCATATCGCGTTGGTCGATCCCGACCTGCTGGTGGTGATGGGCAACATCTCCTGCGACGCGCTGCTGGGGCGGCGCGGCATCAGCCGCCTGCGCGGCCACTGGACCGAGGCCGAGGGACGGCCCGCCCTGCCGATGTTCCATCCGGCCTATCTGCTGCGCCAGCCGCAGATGAAGCGGCAGACATGGGCGGACCTTCTGGAATTGCAGATGAAACTTCGGGTGCTGAAATGAGGGCGATCGCTCTTTTGCTGCTGACGACGCTTCCCGCCGCCGGGCAGGGTTTTGATCCCGATTTTGACCGGGTCTTTGCCGATCACGCCGCAGAGGTGCAGAGCCCGGCCCCCGGCATCGAGGTGCTGGAGCTTCCGGGGCCGGTCGTGCTGACCCGGCAGGGCGGTTACGTGACCGCGCAGGATCAAAGCGCCTGGGGTCCGGCGGGCTGCGCGCTGAAACGGCTGGCGCTGATCACCGCCGCCGTGCAGCTTTGCCCCATGGTGCTGGCCGCCGAAGAACGCGACCGGCTCGCGGCACAGCTCTTGCGGGCGGCGCAGTTTGCTGCCGACAACACCGTGCCGCCGCTGGATGCCGCTGCCCGCGATGCCGCGCTGGAGGCGCTGCTGGTCCGTGGCCGTGCCGCTCAGGAAGGGCTGTGCCCCGGCGATGGCGCGGATCCGGGCTGGGTCGGGTTTGCGGATTATCTGGCCAGCGAGCCCGCGATGCGCCGCTTTGCCCGCATCTTTGACCAGCCGCGCCTTCCCGTCGCCACCGATTGTCCCTGATCCCCGTTCCGGAAAGGCCGCACCATGAGCCGCATCGACGACAGCCGAGAGTTTATCCCCGTGCGCATCGCCGTGCTGACCGTCTCTGACACGCGGGGCCTTGGCGATGACCGCTCCGGCGACACGCTGGTGGAGCGGCTGACCACCGCAGGGCACCATCTGGCTGCCCGCGCCATCGTGCAGGACGACCGCGCAGACATCGCCGCACAGCTGCGGGCATGGATCGCCGATCCCGAGATCGACGTGATCCTCTCCACCGGCGGCACCGGCCTGACCGGGCGCGACGTGACGGTGGAGGCGCATCGCGACGTCTACGAAAAGGAAATCGAGGCGTTCGGCACCGTGTTCACCCATGTTTCCATGGCCAAGATCGGCACCTCTGCGGTGCAGTCGCGCGCCACGGGGGGCGTGGCGGGCGGCACCTATCTGTTTGCGCTGCCCGGCAGCCCCGGCGCCTGCCGCGATGCGTGGGACGAGATCCTGCTCTGGCAGCTGGATTACCGCCACCGCCCCTGCAACTTTGTCGAAATTTTTCCGCGTCTGGACGAACACAAGCGACGGAAGTGACCGATCGCCGCGTATCACCTGCGTGACTTGGAAAACTGGCGGGGCAGGGCGTAAACTGCTTCCGGCACGGGACAGCATGTTCCCAAGGTTCAGGTAGGCAGGCATGCGCTTTTTCCGACGGAGTCTTGCGGGGCTCTTCTTGCTTTCGATGACGCTGGGCCTGCTGGTCTGGGCGGGGGTTCTGGTCCGGGATGCGGTGCAGACCCGGCTTGCCGATGCGCCGCGTATGCCGCAGGCGCGCGAACGGGTCTTTGCGGTCAATGTGGTGCCGGTGCGGCTCGACAGCGTGATCCCGGTGATGACCGCCTTTGGCGAGGTGCAGAGCCGCCGCACGCTGGAACTGCGCAGCGCCGTGGGCGGCACGCTGACCGAGCTTGCACCGGACTTTGTCGAAGGCGGGCGGGTGACGGCGGGCGCGCTTCTGGCCCGGATCGACCCGGCGGACATGATGGCGGAACGGGCGCGGGCGCAGAGTGCGCTCGCCGATGCTCAGGCCGAAGCGCGCGAGGCGGCCCGCGCCGTGACGCTGGAGGCCGACGCGCTGGCAGCCGCCGAAGAACAGGCGGCGCTGCGGCAGCGCGCATTCCAGCGGCAGGCCGATCTGGCATCGCGCGGGGTGGGCACTGCGGCACTCGCCGAAGAGGCAGAGCTGGCCGCGTCCTCGGCGCGGCAGGCGGTGGTGACCCGGCGGCAGGCACAGGCACAGGCCGAAGCGCGGGTGGATCAGGCGGCGACCGCGCTGGACCGCGCCGGCATCGCGCTGGCCGATGCCGAACGCCGTCTGGCCGAAACCGAGATCCGGGCCGGATTCACCGCGCAACTGCAGGATGTGGCGGTGGTGGCGGGGCGGCTGGTCTCGGCCAATGAACAGCTGGCCACGCTGATCGATCCCGACGCGCTGGAGGTGGCCTTCCGCGTGTCGACACAGGATTATGCCCGGCTGCTGGATGCCGAGGGGCAGCTGCGGCCCGCGCCGGTGGTGGTGACGCTGGATCTGTTCGGCACGCCCATGGCCACGACCGGCACGCTGACCCGCGAAGGGGCGGCGGTGGGCGAGGGCCAGACCGGGCGGCTGCTGTTCGCGACGCTGGACGCGCCGCGCGGCTTCAAGCCCGGCGATTTTGTCACGGTAGAACTGGAAGAACCGGCGCTGGAGCAGGTGGCGCGGCTGCCCGCCACGGCATTGGCGGCGAGCGGCGACGTGCTGGTGATCGGCGCCGACGACCGGCTGGAGGCGTTGCCGGTGGATCTGGTGCGCCGTCAGGGCGATGACATTCTGGTGCGGGCCGAGGCGCTGGCGGGCCGTCAGGTGGTGGCCGAACGCACGCCGCTGCTGGGGGCGGGCATCAAGGTGCGGGTGCTGGGCGCCGATCAGGCGCAGGAGGCGCCGCGTGGCGCGCCGCCCGCGCTGCCCGCCGTGGCCGATCTGCTGGAACTGACCGCCGAACGGCGCGCAAGGCTGGTGGCCTATGTCGAGGGCAACAGCCGCCTGCCCGAAGAGGCGCGGCAGCGCATGCTGGCGCAGCTGTCGCAGGACCGCGTGCCCGCGCAGGTGGTCGAACGGCTTGAACAGCGGATGGGGGGCTGAGCCCATGCGCCAGATCCCCGGACAGGCCAGCGGCATCCTGAGCTATTTCGCCCGCCACCGCACCGTCGCCAACCTGCTGCTGGTCATTCTGGTGGCGGCGGGGCTGCTGGCGGTGCCCAACATGCGCGCGCAGTATTTCCCCGACGTGATCGAGGACGAGATCGAGGTCTCCGTCAGCTGGGAGGGGGCGGGGGCCGAGGATGTGGACAGCGGCATCGTGCAGCTGCTGGAGCCGGTGCTGCTGGCGGTGGATGGCGTGGTCAGCACGCGCAGCGTGTCGCGCGAAGGCTCCGCCCGGGTGTCGCTGGAATTCGAGCCCAATCACGACATGGCCCGCGCGCTGGATGACGTGACCACGGCGGTTGATTCTGTCGACAACCTGCCCGAAGAGGCGGAGGATCCGCGCATCGCCGCCGATGCGTGGCGCGACGGGGTGACCGATGTGGTCATCACCGGGCCCGTCGGGGTCGACCAGCTTGGCCGGTTTGCCGATGAATTTGTCGCCCGGCTGTTTGCCGAGGGCGTGACCCGCACCACGCTGCGCGGGCTCGCCGCGCCGCAGATCATCGTGGAGGTGCCGACCGCCAACCTGATCGCCCATGACGTGACCATGGAGGAAATCGCTTCCGCCATCGGGGACGAGGTGAACGCGAACCCGGCGGGGGATGTGACCGGCGCCAATGCCCGCGTCCGCACCGGGGTGGAAAAGCGCGAGGCGCGCGACATCGCCGCCGTGGTGCTGCGGTCGCTGCCCGATGGCAGCAAGCTGACCGTGGGCGATGTGGCGCTGCTGCGCGAAGAGGGCATCGACCGGGCGCGCACCTATTTCGTCGGCGACAACCCGGCCATATCCGTGCGCGTGGACCGCACCGCCGAGGGCGACGCCATCGCCATCCAGCGCAGTGTCGAGGAGGTGGCTCAGGAATTTCAGGCGGTGCTGCCCGAAGGCACCTCCATCGATCTGATCCGCACCCGCGCCGATGCCATTTCCAACCGGCTGAACCTGCTGCTGGACAATGGCCTGACCGGGCTGGCGCTGGTGGTGGTGCTGCTGTTCCTGTTCCTGAACGCGCGCACCGCGCTTTGGGTGGCGGCGGGCATTCCCACCTCGATGCTGGCGGCGCTGGCGCTGATGTATGTCTCGGGGCTGACGCTGAACATGATCTCGCTTTTTGCGCTGATCATCACGCTGGGGATCGTGGTGGATGACGCCATCGTGGTGGGCGAACATGCCGACCATCTGGCCAAACGCGGCCTGTCGCCGGTGGAGGCGGCAGAGACCGCCGCGCGCCGCATGGCGCTGCCGGTGTTTTCCGCCACGCTGACCACGGTGATCGCGTTTTTTGGCCTGACCGCCATTGGCGGGCGCTTTGGCGAGATGATTCAGGACATTCCCTTCACCGTCATCGTGGTGCTGCTGGCAAGCCTTGTGGAATGTTTCCTGATCCTGCCCAACCACATGTCGCATGCCATCGCCGGGGCGAACCGCAAGCACTGGTATGACGCGCCGTCGCGGCTGGTGAACCGTGGCTTTGTCTGGCTGCGCGAGACGCTGTTCCGCCCGTTCATGGCGGGCGTGGTGGCGGCGCGCTATGTGGTGCTGGCGGGGGTGGTGCTGCTGCTGGCCGCGCAGGCGGCGCAGCTGATCCGGGGCGATGTGGTCTGGCGGTTCTTCGATTCCCCCGAACAGCCCTCGGTCACCGGCAATTTCGCCATGGCGCCGGGGGCGGAACGCGCCGACACGCTGGAACAGATGCGCCTGATGCAGCAGGCGGCGGCGGATCTGGGCCGCGAATACGAGGCGGAGTATGGCCGCAACCCCGTCGATTACATGATCGCGGAAATCGGCGGCAATGCGGGCATCGCGCTGGCCGGGGCCGACACCAAGGATGCCGACCAGCTGGGATCCGTCTCCATCGAACTGATCGCCCCGGACGAACGCCCCTATTCCAGCGCGCAGTTCGTCACCGACCTGCAGGAGCGGGTGGAGGCGCATCCGCTGTCGGAAACCATCAGCTTCCGGGGCTGGCGTGCCGGGCCCGGCGGCGATGACATCGACGTGGAGTTTTACGGCGCCGATGCCGACACGCTGAAGGCCGCGTCAGAGGATCTGAAGACCGCGCTGCTGCGCTTTCCCGAAGTGTCGGCAGTGGAAGACAACCTTTCCTATGACAAGGACGAGCTGGTGCTGGAACTGACCCCGCAGGGGCAGGCGCTGGGTTTCACCACGGGCGCGCTGGGGCAGGTGCTGCGGCAGAGGCTGGGCGGGATCGAGGCGGCGACCTTCCCCGTGGGGCCGCGCAGCGCCGAGATCCGGGTGGAACTGCCCGAGTCCGAACTGACCGCCGATTTTCTGGACCGCACCCGGCTGCGCACGCCCGAAGGCCAGTATGTGCAGCTGTCGGACATCGTGCGGGTCGAACAGCGCAGCGGCTTTTCCACGGTGCGGCGCGAGGACGGGCTGCGGCTCGTCTCGGTCTCGGGGGAGCTGTCGGGGGATGATGCCGAACGCGCCGCCGAGGTCATGCAGGCGCTGACCGACGAGATCCTGCCAGAGATCGCGGCGACGCGGCAGGTCGCCTATCACATGGCGGGCATGTCCGAGCAGGAGCGTGCCTTTCTCAGCGATGCGACCACCGGGCTGATCCTTGTGCTGCTGGGGATCTACCTGACGCTGGCTTGGGTGTTTGCCAGCTGGACGCGGCCCTTGGTGGTGATGTCGGTGATCCCCTTCGGGCTGGTGGGGGCGATCTGGGGCCATGCTCTGTGGGAGGTGCCGCTGTCGATGTTCACCGTGGTGGGACTGCTGGGGATGACCGGGATCATCATCAACGATTCCATCGTGCTGGTGACGCAGATCGACGAATACGCGCCCGACCGCGGCATCTTTCAGGCGATTGTCGATGGCGCGGCGGACCGGCTGCGGCCGGTCTTCCTGACCACGGCGACCACGGTGCTGGGGCTGGCGCCGCTGCTTTACGAGCGCAGTTCGGACGCGCAGTTCCTGAAGCCCACGGTCATCACGCTGGTTTACGGGCTGGGCTTCGGCATGGTGCTGGTGCTTCTGGTCGTGCCCGCGCTGATCGCGGTGCAGCATGACATCGGGCGGCGGATCGCGGCGCTGCGCCGGGGTCTGCGGTTCCGCCTGTCACGGGTGCGGCTGGCGCTGCTTGGCCTGACCGGGCTGGTGCTGGTCTGGCTGGGGGCCACGATGGGCCATGTGGCCGTGGCGGGCGCGCTGCCTGCGGCGCTGCTGCTGCCGGGGATCGCGGCACTGCCGCCGCTGGTGGCGGGGTTCCTTACCTTTATCGGCGGCGTGGCGGGGGTGCTGCTGGTGGTCTGGCTGGGGCTGCTGTTCTGGGGAACGCGCCGCGCGCCTCAGCGGTCGCAGCCCTGAATGTCCACCGCGTGATTGCGGCCCAGCACGGTGATGCGCAGCCGCGACCGGTCCAGCACGAAGGGCCGTCCTTCCACATGCTTGAGCTTCGCTTCGGTGACCAGCGTGCCGCCATGGCGTTCGGTGCGCGGCGGAGCGGCCCAGATCATCGGCGCGCCGCTTTCCACCACCGTATCTTCGGGGTCGCCTGCCGGGGGCATGTCGATTTCGGCGCGTAGCATCAGGCCCTTCTTGACCGGCGTCACGCTGCAGCGCACCGCGCTGACCTGCGCCTCGTCGGCGGAAAACGGCGCCGAGGCCAGCGCCGCCGCGATCATCGGATCGGCGCGGGTCAGGGCGGCGGGCAGCACGGCGGACAGATCCATCTGCGCGGGCAGGCAGATGTCCTTGCAGACGCCAAGCTGCACCTGCATCTTCAGCACCGTGTCGCCGTCCTCCTGCGCATGGATGCGCAGCGGCAGCACCAGTTCGCGGGCATAGCCCACCGACCGCATCCCGGACTGGTGAAACACATGCGGCGTGGGCCAAAGCACGCTGACCGCCTGCAGGTTATGCGAGCCGCTCCAGTCGAACAGCGGCGGGATGCCCGCATCGCCCGGCGCGCGCCAGTAGGTTTTCCAGCCCGGTGCCAGCCGCAGGTGCAGCGCCGCCATATGGTCGCCATCGGGCAGGCGCCAGCCGGGGCGCAGTTCGGCCATGAACGGCGTTTCCGCCGAGGCGGGGGAGCCCAGCACAACGGCTGCGGCACAGGCAAGGGCGGTTATCATGGCGCGGATCATCCCTTGCAGATGCCGTCTGCCGCGCGGCTTGCCAAGTCACATTGCAGCGATAGGTCAGGGATTGCGGGGGGCAGGGCGCTTGCGCCACAGGTCGCAGAAGGCCACAGTCGCACAAACACCTCCGCCGGAAAGAGCAGATGCAGGAAAGCCAAACCGCCTCGGGCGCCACCGATCTGACAGGGTCCATGCTGATCGCCATGCCGGGCATGGGGGATCCGCGATTCGAACACGCGGTGATCTACATGTGCGCGCATTCCGATGACGGCGCGATGGGGCTGATCGTCAACAAACCCTCTGCCGACGTGTCGCTGGGCGCGCTGCTGCAGCAGCTGGAGATCGAGGGCAGCAGCGGGCTGGACCGCAAATCGGTCTATTTTGGCGGCCCGGTCGAGATGGGGCGCGGCTTTGTGCTGCATGGCGCCGATTACCGGTCGGATCTGACGACGCTGCAGGTGGATGACACCTTCTGCATGACCGGCACGCTGGATGTGCTGGAACATATCGCGCGCGGCGACGGCCCGTCGCAATGGCTGGCCATGCTGGGCTATGCAGGCTGGGGGCCGGGGCAGCTGGAACAGGAACTGGCGCAGAACGCGTGGCTGGTCTGCGCGCCCGATCCGGCGCTGGTCTTTGCCACGCCCGACGAACAGAAATGGGGCGCGGCGCTGAAACGGCTGGGCATCCCGGCGCTGGCGCTGTCTGCCGAAGGGGGCCGGGCCTGACCCTGTGACCCGAGCCTAGCCGCGCGGGGCGGCGGCGCGGCTCAGCCGGTCGTTGATCGCGATGCCCGCCCCCAGATGCGGAATCGGCGCCACCGCGATCACGCCCGTGCCAAGCGCGTCCAGCCGGTGCAGATGCGCGAACAGATTGGCCGCCGCCTCGTCCAGATCGCCGCGCTCCGACAGGTTCAGATCGCAGTCCATGGCACCAAAGCCAAGTCGCGCCTCGCCCTCGCGCCAGTCGGCGGCGTTAAGCCGGATGCGCGCCTCGGGGGCGTAATGCGAGGCGATCTGCCCGGGGGCAGAGATGGCTTCGGTGTCCTTGCGTTCCAGAAGCGGGCGGCCCAGCACCTGCGCCAGCGCCTCGGCGGTGATGCCGCCGGGGCGCAGCAGCGTGGGATGGCCCGCAAGGCCAAGGATGGTGCTTTCCAGCCCCACCGCGCAGGGTCCCCCATCCAGCACCGCCGCGATGCGCCCGTCGAGCCCGGCCAGCACATGCTCGGCGCGGGTGGGGCTGATGCGCCCCGACCGGTTGGCCGATGGCGCGGCCACCGGCACCCCCGCCGCCTGCAGCAGCGCGCGCGCCAGCGGCGCGGCGGGCAGGCGCAGCGCCAGCGTGGGCAGGCCCGCCGTCACCCGCGAGGACAGGCCCGCATCCTCGCGCAGCGGCAGCACCATGGTCAGCGGGCCGGGCCAGAAGGCCTGCGCCAAAGCCTCGGCCTCGGGGGACCAGTGGACCAGCGCCTGTGCGGCGGCGATGTCGGGCACATGCACGATCAGCGGGTTGAAATCCGGACGGCCCTTGGCGGCATAGATCCCCGCCACCGCCGCATCGTTGCGCGCATCGGCACCCAGCCCGTAGACGGTTTCGGTGGGAAAGGCGACCAGACCGCCCCGCTGCAGCAGATCCGCCGCGCGGGAGATGCCAGCGGCATCGGGGCCAAGGCGCAGGGTGGGGGTGTCTTGCATGGGGTGTCCGTGACGCGGCGTTCCGGTTGGACCGGGCGGGACAAAAGGCCTAGGGTCGCGCCCGGAGGAGTGGCCCTTTCGTAGCCGAGGGGCCGGGATTTGCCAACCGGGATCGGAGATTGTTTGATGGCTTACCGCGCACCTGTGCCCGAAATCGCATTCCTGCTGGAGCATGTGGTGGGGTATGACGCGGTGGCCGCCACCGACCGCTTCGCCGAGGCCACGCCCGACATGGTGCAGGCGGTGCTCGCCGAGGCGGGCAAGCTTTGTGACGGGGTGATGGCGCCGCTGAACCGGGCGGGCGATCTGCGCGGCGCGGTGCTGGAAAACGGCGTGGTGCGGACCTCTCCGGGGTTTGCCGAAGGCTATCGCGCCATTGCCGAAGGCGGCTGGGTGGCCGTGGCCGCCCCGCCCGAGCATGGCGGCATGGGCCTGCCCATGGCCGTGGCCACCGCAATCAATGACATGATGTCCGGCGCCTGTCTGGCGCTGCAGCTGAATCCGCTGCTGACGCAGGGCCAGATCGACGCGCTGGATCACCATGCCAGCGACGACCTGAAGGCGCTCTATCTGCCGAAGCTGATTTCCGGCGCGTGGTCGGGGACGATGAACCTGACCGAACCGCAGGCCGGGTCGGATGTGGGCGCGCTGTCCACCCGGGCCGAGCCGCGTGGCGACGGCACCTATGCGATCACCGGGCAGAAGATCTACATCTCGTGGGGGGATGCGGATTTTGTCGAGAATGTCTGCCATCTGGTGCTGGCGCGGCTGCCCGACGGGGCGCCGGGCACCAAGGGCATCAGCCTGTTTCTGGTGCCGAAATACCTGCCCGATGCGGCGGGAAATCCCGGCATTGCCAATGACCTGAAGGTGCTGAGCCTTGAGCACAAGATGGGCCTGCATGGCAGCCCCACCTGCGTCATGAGCTTCGAGGGCGCGACGGGCTGGCTGGTGGGGGCGCCGCATGACGGCATGCGCGCCATGTTCACCATGATGAACAACGCCCGGCTGGGGGTCGGGGCCGAAGGCATCGGCGTGGCCGAGGCCGCCTATCAGCACGCGCTGGCCTATGCGCAGGAGCGCAGGCAGGGCAGGACCGCCGAGGGCACCATCATCGGCCATGCCGATGTGCGCCGGATGCTGGCGCGGATGCGGGCCGAGATTCATGCGGCGCGGTCCATCGCGCTGGCCTGCGGCGTGGCGCTGGACATGGCGCGGGCCACCGGGGCGGCGGACTGGGCGGCGCGCGCGGCGTTTCTGACCCCCATCGCCAAGGCCTTTGGCACCGAAACCGGCTCTGCCGTAGCCGAAACCGGGGTGCAGGTCTTTGGCGGCATGGGCTTCATCGAGGAAAGCGGCGCCGCGCAGTTCTACCGCGACGTGCGGGTGACGGCGATCTACGAGGGCACCAACGGCATTCAGGCGATGGATCTGGTGGGCCGCAAGCTGATGGATCACGGCGAGGCGGCGGGCCGCCTGCTGGACGAGATCGAGGCCTGCGCCGAAGACGCCCGCGCCAGCCTGCCCGATCTGGCCGAGGCGGTGTGGCAGGCGGCGGAAACCCTGCGCGAGACCACGGACACGCTGCTGCGCCTGCCGGTCGCGGACCGTTACGGCGTGGCGGTGCCCTATCTGCGCGCCACGGCGCGGGTGCTGGGCGCGCATTACCATCTGCGCGCGGCGCTTGCCGATCCCGAGGGCGCGCATGGGCGGCTGGCCCGGTTCTACATCACGCGGATGCTGCCCGAACATGGCGCCCTGCTGGCCGAGGTGCGGGCCGGCGACGCCCCGCTGATGGCGCTTACCGTCGCGGATCTGGCGGTCTGATGGCGGAGGGGCTGCGATACCCGTTCGACACGCCGCCCGTGCCCGGTGCGGCGCGGGAGGTGGCCGAAGGCGTGCTGTGGATGCGTCTGCCGCTGCCGATGAAGCTCGACCATGTGAACGTCTATGCGCTGGATGACGGCGACGGCTGGACCCTGATCGACACCGGCATGAACAGCAAGCTGGCGCGTGGCCTCTGGGACCGGCTGCTGGCTGGGCCGCTGGCGGGCAGGCCGGTGCGGCGGGTCGTGGTCACCCATCACCACCCCGACCATATCGGCCTTGCGGGCTGGTTCCAGCAGCAGGGCGCCGAGCTTGTGACCACGCGCACCGCGTGGCTGTTTGCGCGGATGCTGCAGCTTGACGCGCAGGAGACGCCGCCGCCCGAACAGATCGCCTTCTGGCAGCGCTGCGGCATGGCGCCCGAGATTCTGGCCCGCCGCAGCGGCGAGCGACCCTTCAACTTCGCCGACTGCGTGTTTCCGCTGCCGCTTGGCTTCACCCGGATCGCCGAAGGTGACGTGCTGCGCGCAGGCGGGCGCGACTGGGACATCCGCATCGGCCATGGCCACGCGCCGGAACATGCCACGCTGTGGTCACGCGACGATGCGCTGGTGCTGGCCGGGGATCAGGTGCTGTCCACCATCAGTTCCAACCTTGGCGTCTATGCCACCGAACCGCAGGCCGATCCGGTGGGCGACTGGCTTGCCTCCTGCGAAAGGCTGCTGCCCCATGCCCGGGCCGACCATCTGGTGCTGGGCGGGCACAAGCTGCCCTTCACCGGCCTGCCGTTCCGGCTGCGCCAGCTGATCGACAACCACCATTCGGCGCTGGACCGGCTGGAGGCGCATCTGGATCAGCCCCAGGCTGCGGGCGACTGTTTTGCGCCACTGTTCAAGCGCCGGATCGGCGATGCGGAATACGGCCTGGCGCTGGTCGAGGCGATGGCGCATTGCCAGCACCTGCATCTGACGGGCCGTGCCACCCGCCAGCCCGGCCCCGGGGGCGCGTGGCTGTGGCAGGCTTCGCGGGCCTGCGACAGTCTGCGCCCGGATGCGGCATCTGAAGGCGTGACACCGTCTGCAAAATCCGCTAACTCCCGGGCAGGATAAACGCCCGAATGATGGACGCAACACATGGCAGAGCACAAGCACGGCAGCATGGACATTTCCGCTCAGGAAAAGACCTTTGAGGGATTCGTCAAATTCAGCATGCGCACGGTCATCGTGGTGATCGGCATTCTTCTGTTCCTTGCGGTGTTCAACACCTGATGCCGCTGCGGGCGGTGGCCGACACCGCCCGAAGACCCGGAGACTGTCGATGAAGCGTTGCGTCCTGCTGCTGGCCGCCTTGTCCGTGGCTGCGGTGGCAGGTTGCGCCACGCCCGCCATGCGGCAGCCCGATTCCTCCCCGCAAGAGGCCGCCGCGGCCCGCTATGCCCATCCCGGCCCGAGCGCGATCACGCTTTATACGATGATCAACAACCGCTCCGGTGCGGGGGCGCATTCCAGCATGATGATTTCCGCGCCGTCGCAGCGCGTGATCTTTGACCCTGCCGGATCGGTGCGGGCCAAGGGTGTGCCGGAAATTCAGGACGTGCTTTACGGCATCACCCCCGCCGTCGCCGATTTCTACGAACGGGCCCATGCGCGCGAAAGCTTCCGCGTGCGCATCCAGCGCATCGACGTGCCGCCGCAGGTGGCCGAACGCGCCATCGCTCTGGCGCAGTCGCATGGCGCGGTGGGGCAGGCGCAGTGCACGCAGGCCACATCCGGCGTGCTGCGGCAGCTGCCGGGCTTCGGCGCGCTGCGCCAGACATGGTTCCCGAACACTCTGGCCGATCAGATGGCGACCCTGCCCGGCGTGACCGAGCGCGTGCTGCGCGAGGATGACGCCGATGACAAGACGCTGGCGGTCGCGCAGTTCGAAACCGGCGCCGCTCAGCCCAGACCGTAGATCGATGCCGCCAGCGTGACCGCGCCGGTCAGGATGGCAAGGATCACGTTCTTGGTCACATAGCCCACGCCCAGCGTCACCGCTGCCGCCAGAAGCCGGGCGGGATCGGTCTGCCCGTCGGTGGCATTGGGCCAGATCACCAGCGGCGTGACGATGGCGGGCATGACGGCCACGGCGGTATAGCGCAGATGCCGGCTGAGCCATGCGGGCAGGGGGCGGTCACCCACCAGCCCCAGAAACACGAAGCGCAGGCCGAAGCTGCCCAGCCCCAGCCCGATGATGACGACCCACAGATCCAGACGGTCGATCATGCGCCCATCCTCCGTTCGGTTTCCGCACCCGCCATCATGCCGAAGAGCGCCGCCAGCAGCACGCCAAGGTTATAGGGGATGAAGGCCAGCAGCAGCGCGCCAAGCGTGGCCACCAGCGCTGCCACCACATGCGCGCCGCTGCGCAGCGCCGGGGCGATCATCGCCAGAAAGGCAATGGGCAGCGCAAAATCCAGCCCGTATTCCGGCGGGATGCTTTCCCCCACCAGCGCGCCCAGCAGGCTGAACGCATACCAAGGCGGGCAGATCGGCGTCATCACCCCCATGAAGAAGGCAAATTTCTGCGACAGCGTCATCTCTGGCCGCCGCTCGAAGGCGATCGAGGCGGTGGCATAGGTCTGGTCCACCAGAAAATAGGCGGCAATGGCGCGTTTCCACAGCGGCAGCCCGCCCAGATGCGGGGTGATCGAGGCGGAATACATCGCCATCCGCAGGTTTACCGCCAGGGCCGAGGCCAGCACCACAAGGGTGGGGGCCTGATCCTGCAGCAGCTGCAGCGCAGTGAACTGCGCGGCACCCGCGATGACCACGACCGAAAAGGACAGGGTTTCGAACAGGTTCAGCCCGGCTTCGGCGGCAAGCACTCCGAACAGCAGGCCAAAGGGCCCGATCACCAGAAAGAACGGCGCGCCCGCGCGCAGCCCCTGCCAGTAAAAGGACGAAAGCGAGGGGGCGGGCATCAGCGGTTCTCCGGTCGGGTCCGGTCAGACCTACTCAAGCCGCAGGAGGGATGCAACGCCGGGCGGGCTCAGTCGAAGGTGCCCGCCACCCGGCCCAGCAGCATGAACGCGCGCGAGGACCGCGTGTTGGCCAGATCCTGCAGTTCGGCATCGCTGGCATTGGGTTCGAACCGCGCCACGCCCCGGTCGAAGAGCCGCAGGAAATGGTGGGCCGCGTCGCGAAAGATCGGATCCTGCTTCATCCGGCCTGCGGTCAGCGCCAGCGAGGACCGGTCGCGCACGCCGCCCAAGGCCGCGATGGCGCGTCCGCGCGTGCCCTTGGCAAAGGCGCGCCAGATCTCGGGGCGGGCCATGTCGGGGCGCAGGTCGTCCATATAGATGCCGTCCTGACTGAGCAGGGTCAGCACGTCCTGCGCCGCCTGAATAAGCTGCGCCGCCTGCCGGTCCTTCAGCGCGCGGCGCAGGGCGGAAAAGCCGTCGCGGTCTTCGGCGTTTTCGGGGAAGTTCAGTGCGCGGATGTAATCGGCATTGGCCACGGGCGGGCGCAGCGCCTCGGCGGGGGTGCCAAGCGACAGGGTGGGCTGGTCCTCGGCCAGAGTGACGGTCACCGGCGGGTTGGACCCCTGCGCCAGCGCCGCCTCTGCCGCGCGGGAAGAGGCGAGCATGGCCAGCGTGGTTTCCGCCTTGCGCTGCGCGCCTGCGATTTCGTCAAGCTTGCGCGACAGCGCGGACAGGCCCGGATCGCCGCGTCCGCCCTGCGCCTGCGCGATATAGGCGTTGCGGATCGCGTCGATGGCGGCCTGCAGGCGGGCGCTTTCCTCGCGCAGCGTGCGGCTGGCACGGGCGGTCAGCGCCGCCACCCAGATCAGCGCCACGGGAAAGCACACCACCATGCCGCTGAGCAGCAGGCTCTGCCCGTCCAGTCCGGCGGCGCCGGTCATCAGGACAAATCCCCCCGACAGCAGCAGCCAGAGCAGGGTCAGGCCCCCGGCCACCACTTCGATCCCGGTGATGCCCGGCGATCTGTCCGGGGCAAGCGGGCCGAACGCGGTCGGGCGGCTGTCATTGCTCTCGGCCATCGGGGGTGCCCCCTGTCACGTGTAGTCGATGCGGAGGATCTCGTAGCTTTTTTCCCCACCGGGGGTGCGCACTTCGACCGTATCGCCTTCATCCTTGCCGATCAGGGCGCGGGCGATGGGCGAGCGGACGTTCAGCAGGCCCTTTTCGATATTGGCCTCGTGTTCGCCGACGATCTGCCAGGTCTTTTCCTCGTCGGTATCCTCGTCCACCACGGTGACGCGGGCGCCGAACTTGACCGAGCCGGACAGCTTGCTGGGGTCGATCACCTCGGCCAGCGATATGACGCCCTCGATCTCCTTGATTCGGCCCTCGATGAAGCTCTGCTTCTCGCGCGCGGAATGGTATTCGGCATTTTCCGACAGGTCGCCATGCTCGCGTGCCTCGGCGATCGCCTTGATGATGGCGGGCCGCTCCTCGGACTTGAGCGTCTTCAATTCGGCTTCGAGCGCGGTGAAGCCCGCGCGGGTCATCGGTATCTTTTCCATTGGATCTTTCCGGAACTGTCGCGGGGCAAACTCCCCGGCCCCGTTGCGTCTTTGGCTTCTCAAACCATGTGTCGTGCCTTCGTGCAAGAGTGAGCATTCCGCTCTGCTTTGGCAAGTGGCGCTGCGCTGCGCGGCAGCGTGTCCCCTTGGCGATCAGGGGATTTTCCGCTTTAACGTGGACTTGCAATTGACCTTTGACGCACCGTCGCGCTACGCGGATGCGCAAGAAAATTGCGGGAAAGCCAGCGAAGGAGCCCGGCATGGCCGAGATCGAGCGCGAGTCGATGGAATATGATGTGGTGATCGTGGGGGCGGGGCCAGCGGGCCTGTCTGCGGCGATCCGCCTGAAACAGCTTGATGCCGATCTGGCCGTGGTCGTGCTGGAAAAAGGATCGGAGGTCGGCGCGCATATCCTGTCGGGCGCGGTGCTGGATCCCTGCGGGCTGGACGCGCTGATCCCCGACTGGAAGGAAAAGGGCGCCCCCCTCACCGTGCCGGTGACCGAGGACAAGTTCTATCTGCTGGGCGAGGGGGGCAAAGTCTCCATCCCGCACTGGCCGATGCCGCCCTTCATGTCCAACGAGGGCAATTACATCGTCTCCATGGGCAATGTCTGCCGCTGGATGGCCGAGCAGGCCGAGGCGCTGGGGGTCGAGATTTTCCCCGGCATGTCCTGTTCGCAGCTTGTCTATGGCGAGACTGGCGAAGTGCGGGGCGTGGTCGCGGGCGAATTCGGCCGCGAGGCCGACGGCTCGCCGGGCCCGAATTACGAGCCGGGCATGGAACTGCTGGGCAAGTACGTCTTCCTGTCCGAAGGCGTGCGCGGCTCGCTCGCCAAGGAAGTGATGGCGAAATACAACCTCTCCGAAGGCAAGTGCCCGCAGAAGTTCGGCCTTGGCATGAAGGAGATCTGGGAGATCCCGGCCGAAAAGCACCATCCCGGCCGCGTCGAGCATACGATGGGCTGGCCCTTGGGCGGCAATGCCGGGGGCGGGGCCTTCATCTACCATCTGGACAACAATCAGGTCTATGTGGGTTTCGTGGTGCATCTGAACTACCGCAACCCGCATCTTTACCCTTACATGGAATTCCAGCGCTTCAAGCATCACCCCTATGTGGCCGAGCTGCTGGAGGGCGGAAAGCGCGTGGCCTATGGCGCGCGGGCGATCGCCGAAGGTGGTTACCAGTCCATGCCGAAGATGGTGGCGCCGGGTGTGGCCCTGCTGGGCTGTTCGGTGGGCATGGTCAACGTGCCGCGCATCAAGGGCAACCATAACGCCATGCTGTCGGGCAAGGCGGCGGCGGAGGCGGCCTTTGCCGCGATCACGGCAGGCCGCGCCTCGGACGAGCTGGCCGACTACGAGACCGAGGTGCGCGAGGGCGCCATCGGCAAGGATCTGTGGAAGGTCCGCAACGTCAAGCCGATCTGGACACGCTACGGGCTTCTGGGGTCGCTGACGCTGGGCGGGCTCGACATGTGGACCAACCGTTTCGGCTTTTCGCTGTTCGGCACGCTGGGGCATGGGAAATCCGATGCCGCCTCGACCGAGCTTGCGGCGCAGCACCAGCCCATCGACTACCCCAAGCCGGACGGCAAGCTCAGCTTTGACCGGCTGACCAATGTGGCGTTTTCCTTCACCAACCACGAGGAAAGCCAGCCCGCCCATCTGAAGCTGAAGGATCCGAAGGTGCCGGTGCTGGACAACCTGCCGAAATACGCAGGCCCCTCGGCCCGCTACTGCCCGGCGGGGGTCTATGAATTCGTGGAAAAGGACGGGCGGCAGCAGTTCGTCATCAACTTCCAGAACTGCGTGCACTGCAAGACCTGCGACATCAAGGATCCGGCCCAGAACATCAACTGGACCGTGCCACAGGGCGGGGACGGCCCGAACTACCCCAATATGTGATCCAGCAAAGCCCCGGGAGACCGGGGCTTTTTTTCTGCGTTTCCCCACTTGAACCCGGTTGTGACTTTCCGGTAAAGCGGTCGGCGGAGAGGTGGCCGAGTGGTCGAAGGCGCACGCCTGGAAAGTGTGTAGGCGGGGAACCGTCTCGAGGGTTCGAATCCCTTCCTCTCCGCCATATTCACTTTGGGAATATGGCCAAGGGCCCCGCGAGGGGTCTTTTTGCTTTTTGCCTCATGGGTTTGGCTCTGGCGCTTGCCGTGATCCGGCGACGCGGGGCGCAGCCGCTCCGCGCCGCCTTCGGGGCGGGGCTTTGCGGGTCAGGGATAATCGGCTTGACCTGAGAGGGCGCTGCCCTTATCCAGCGGCATCCGCAGAAGCCCCGGATTCGTCCGGGGCTCTGCTTTTGTTCGGGGCCGATGGTTCCGGATATCGAACCGGGCACCTTCGGGGGCCTAGACGACCGGCCACCTGCGGACGCAAGTCGAGGGGGCTCACACATAGGGCGGAGCAATCCGCCCCTCTGCAAAACGGAAGACAGAAGCATGGCACTTAAGTCGTACAAGCCGACGACGCCGGGCCAGCGCGGGCTGGTGCTGATCGACCGTTCGGAGCTGTATAAAGGACGCCCCGTCAAAGCCCTCACCGAGGGTCTGACGAAATCGGGCGGCCGGAACAACACCGGACGAATCACGGCACGCCGCCGCGGCGGTGGCGCAAAGCGTCTCTACCGGATCGTCGATTTCCGACGCTCCAAGTTCGATGTCACGGCCACCGTGGCCCGGATCGAATATGACCCGAACAGAACTGCCTTCATCGCACTGGTCCAGTATGATGACGGCGAGCAGGCCTATATCCTTGCGCCCCAGCGTCTCGCCATCGGCGACCGCGTCGTGGCCTCGGCCAAGGCCGACATCAAGCCCGGCAACGCGATGCCCTTCTCCGGCATGCCGATCGGGACGATCGTCCACAACATCGAGCTGAAGCCCGGCAAAGGCGGCCAGATCGCCCGCGCGGCAGGCACCTATGCCCAGTTCGTTGGCCGTGACGGTGGTTACGCGCAGATCCGCCTGTCCTCGGGCGAACTGCGGATGGTGCGTCAGGAATGCATGGCCACCGTTGGTGCCGTGTCGAACCCCGACAACAGCAACCAGAACCTCGGCAAGGCCGGGCGCAACCGCCATTACGGCAAGCGTCCTTCCGTCCGTGGCGTCGTCATGAACCCGATCGACCACCCGCACGGCGGTGGTGAAGGCCGCACCTCCGGTGGCCGTCACCCGGTGACCCCGTGGGGCAAGCCGACCAAGGGCAAGAAGACCCGCAACCCCAACAAGGCGTCCAGCAAGCTGATCATCCGCTCGCGTCACGCCAAGAAGAAAGGGCGGTAATCCATGTCGCGCTCTGTCTGGAAGGGTCCGTTCGTCGATTCCTACGTCCTGAAAAAGGCCGAAAAGGTTCGCGAGTCGGGCAAGAACGAAGTCATCAAGATCTGGTCGCGCCGGTCGACGATCCTGCCCCAGTTCGTGGGTCTGACGTTTGCGGTCTACAATGGCCAGAAGCACGTCCCCGTGAACGTCACGGAAGACATGATCGGTCAGAAGTTCGGGGAATATTCCCCGACGCGGACCTATTACGGTCACGCTGCGGACAAGAAAGCCAAGAGGAAGTAAGCCATGAGCAAGGATAAGAATCCGCGCCGCGTGGCGGACAACGAAGCAATGGCGAAGCTGCGCATGCTGCGCACCTCTCCCCAGAAGCTGAACCTGGTGGCCGCGCTGATCCGGGGCAAGAAGGTGGAACGGGCCCTCACGGACCTGACCTTCTCCAAGAAGCGGATCGCGGAAGACGTGAAGAAGTGCCTTCAGTCCGCCATCGCGAACGCCGAGAACAACCACGGGCTGGACGTGGACGAGCTGGTCGTCGCCGAAGCCTATGTGGGCAAGAACCTTGTGATGAAGCGTGGCCGTCCGCGGGCACGTGGCCGCTTTGGCCGCATCAACAAGCCGTTCTCGGAACTCACCATCAAGGTGCGTCAGGTCGAGGAGCAAGCCTAATGGGTAACAAGACCAATCCGATCGGCATGCGTCTTCAGGTCAACCGCACCTGGGACAGCCGCTGGTATGCCGACACCAAGGACTACGGCAACCTGCTTCTGGAAGATCTCGCCATCCGCGATTTCATCCATGAAGAGTGCAAGCAGGCCGGGATTGCCCGTGTGATCATCGAACGTCCGCACAAGAAGTGCCGCGTCACGATCCACTCGGCCCGTCCCGGTGTCATCATCGGCAAGAAGGGCGCGGACATCGAGGTGCTTCGCAAGAAGCTGGCCAAGATGACCGACAGCGAGCTGCACCTCAACATCGTTGAAGTGCGCAAGCCCGAACTGGACGCCCGTCTGGTCGGTGAAAGCATCGCACAGCAGCTGGAACGCCGGGTTTCTTTCCGTCGCGCCATGAAGCGTGCCGTGCAGAACGCCATGCGCATCGGGGCCCTCGGGATCCGGGTGAACGTCGCAGGCCGTCTGGGCGGTGCAGAAATTGCACGGACCGAGTGGTATCGCGAAGGCCGCGTGCCGCTTCACACCCTGCGCGCCGACATTGATTACGCCACAATCGAAGCCACGACCCCCTATGGCATCATCGGGATCAAGGTCTGGATCTTCAAAGGTGAAATCATGGAGCATGACCCGCAAGCCCGCGACCGCAAGTCGCAGGAACTGCAGGACGGTCCGGCTCCGCGCGGCGCCATGGGCGGCCGGCGCTGAGGAGGTTTGACAGATGCTGCAACCGAAACGCACAAAATTCCGCAAGATGTTCAAGGGCCGGATTTCCGGCGAGGCAAAAGGCGGTTCTGATCTCAACTTCGGCCATTACGGCCTGAAGGCTCTCCAGCCCGAGCGTGTCACGGCGCGTCAGATCGAAGCGGCCCGCCGCGCGATGACCCGTCACATGAAGCGTCAGGGCCGGGTCTGGATCCGGATCTTCCCGGATACGCCCGTGTCCTCCAAGCCCACCGAAGTCCGGATGGGTAAGGGTAAGGGTTCGGTCGATTACTGGGCCTGCAAGGTCAAGCCCGGCCGGGTGATGTTCGAGATCGACGGCGTGTCCGAAGAGATCGCGCGCGAAGCCATGCGCCTTGCCGCGATGAAGCTGCCGATCAAGACCCGCTTCATCGTTCGCGAAGACTGGTAAGCCCTTCGGAGCTACGGCTCCGGGACTGATAGGAAGGCCCCCGCCGGGTGACTGGCGGGGGCTTTTGCCTGCGCGCAAGCCGGGCTGCGCGAGACCCCTCGCCAGAGCGGGCGACTCGCAGTATGAGGCGGGCATGACCCAGATCCGTTCGCTGTTTGCGACCCGCCTTTACCGCGCCGGGCTTGACGCCTTCGGCGATGCCATCGACCTGGCCGAACTGGCCGCGTCCTGCTATTCCATCGCCGAGGATGACGAGGCGGGGCAGACGTGGTGCGAGGAGAATGGCTATCCCGGCTATACCTCCTATGCCTCGCTGACCGATCTGCCGTGGCGCTTCCCGATCTTTGCGCAGGTGGTGGCCGCGCTCGACAAGCATGTGGCGGCCTTTGCCGAGGATCTGGAGTTTGATCTGGGCGACACGCCGCTGCGGCTTGAAGACATCTGGATCAACGTCCTGCCCGAGGGTGGCAGCCATGCCAGCCACATCCACCCGCATTCGGTGATTTCCGGCACCACCTATGTGGCGATGCCCGACGGCACCTCTGCGCTGAAGCTCGAGGATCCGCGCCTGCCGATGATGATGGCCGCCCCGCCGCGCCGCAAGGGCTGCCGGGACGAACTGCGCAGCTTCGTCTATGAGGCGCCGAAGGTCGGGGACGTGCTGCTGTGGGAATCGTGGCTGCGCCACGAGGTGCCCATGAACATGGCCGAAGACGAGCGGATTTCGGTCAGCTTCAACTACGCCTGGCGCTAGGGCGGCGGGGCAGGGCGATCTGCCGCAAAACCCCTTGCCAGACAGGGCCGCGCGGCGTATACGCGGCGCTCATGCACGAAAGATCGGAATCGGTGCGCCCGGTATGGGCTCCTCTCCGGTTTTGTCTGAAGGTCACCAGATGCAGGGTGACCCGGGAGCAATTGCCCGGGGCCCTCTGGTGAAAGCCAAAAGGAACAAGGCGATGGACGCCAAGGAACTTGCGAACAAGACCCCGGACCAGCTCCGGGACGAGCTCGTCGCGCTGAAGAAGGAGGCGTTCAACCTGCGCTTCCAGAAAGCGACCGGCGCGCTGGAGAACACCTCGCGCATCCGTCAGGTGCGCCGTGACGTGGCCCGCGTGAAAACCGTTCTGAACAAGAAAGCCGCTGGCGCGGCTGTGGCCGAATAAGGAGCCTTAGACATGCCCAAGCGTATCCTCCAAGGCACCGTGACCTCGACTGCCAACGCCCAGACCGTCACCGTTTCGGTCGAGCGCCGCTTCAAGCACCCGGTCCTGCAAAAGACCGTGCGGAAGTCCAAGAAATACCGCGCTCATGATGAGGCGGAGAAGTTCGCAGTCGGCGACAGCGTCCGCATCATCGAATGCGCGCCGAAGTCGAAGACGAAACGCTGGGAAGTGATCGCCGAGTAATCGGCCAGTTTCCAGTCTGATCGAAACCCTGGGGGGTAGACCTAGAACAACCCCCAAAGGTCGGGAGAAACCAAATGATCCAGATGCAGACCAATCTGGATGTGGCTGACAACTCCGGAGCCCGGAGAGTTCAGTGCATCAAGGTCCTCGGCGGCTCGCATCGCCGCTACGCATCGGTCGGCGACATCATCGTCGTCTCGGTGAAAGAGGCCATTCCGCGTGGTCGCGTGAAGAAAGGTGACGTCCGCAAGGCCGTCGTCGTGCGCACCGCCAAGGAAGTCCGTCGTGAAGATGGCACCGCCATCCGCTTCGACCGCAACGCAGCCGTCATCCTGAACAACGCGGGCGAGCCTGTCGGCACCCGTATCTTCGGGCCGGTGGTTCGCGAACTGCGTGCGAAGAACTTCATGAAGATCATCTCGCTTGCTCCGGAGGTGCTGTAATGGCTGCCAAACTCCGCAAGGGTGACAAGGTCATCGTGCTGACCGGCAAGGACAAGGGCAAGACCGGGACCATCGAGTCCGTCGACCCCAAATCCGGCAAGGCCGTGGTCGGTGGTGTCAACATGGCCATCCGTCACCGTCGCCAGTCGCAGACCGCGCAGGGTGGCCGTACGCCGATCGCCGTGCCGCTCGACCTGTCGAACCTCGCCATCGTCGATGCCAACGGCAAAGCGACCCGCGTCGGCTTCCGCATGGAAGGGGACAAGAAAGTCCGCTTCGCCAAGACCACGGGGGACGTGATCGATGCTTGATGCTGCTGCCTACACCCCGCGTCTCAAGACGGAATTCCGCTCGTCGATCAAAGCCAAGCTCAAGGAAGAGTTCGGCTACAAGAACGACATGCAGATCCCGCGTCTGGACAAGATCGTTCTGAACATCGGCTGCGGTGCAGAAGCTGTTCGCGATTCCAAGAAGGCAAAGTCCGCAGTCGAAGATCTGGGGACGATCGCCGGTCAGAAGGCCGTGACCACCATGGCAAAGAAGTCGATCGCCGGCTTCCGCGTCCGGGAGGACATGCCGCTTGGTGCCAAGGTGACCCTGCGTGGTGACCGGATGTACGAATTCCTTGACCGCCTCATCACCATCGCGATGCCCCGCATCCGCGACTTCCGTGGCGTGAAGCCGTCCTTTGACGGGCGCGGCAACTTCGCCATGGGCCTCAAGGAACACATCGTCTTCCCCGAGATCGAATTCGACAAGGTCGATGAAGTCTGGGGCATGGACATCGTCATCACCACCACCGCCAAGACCGACGCGGAAGCCAAGGCGCTGTTGAAGCATTTCAACATGCCCTTCACCGCCTGAGGAGCGAGACACATGGCCAAGAAATCCATGATCGAACGCGAAAAGAAGCGTCAGAAGCTGGTGGATCAATATGCCGCCAAGCGTGCTGCGCTCAAAGTGATCGCGAACGACGAAAGCAAACCGATGGAAGAGCGGTTCAAGGCGCGCCTGAAGCTGGCGAAGCTGCCCCGCAATTCCTCACCGAGCCGGCTGCACAACCGCTGCCAGCTGACGGGTCGTCCCCACGCCTATTACCGCAAGCTGAAGATCTCCCGGATCATGCTGCGCGAACTGGGCTCGTCGGGTCAGCTGCCCGGCATGGTCAAATCGAGCTGGTAAGGAGAGACGTGAGATGAACGATCCTATCGGCGATATGCTCACCCGCATCCGCAACTCCCAGATGCGCGGCAAGTCGGTCGTGTCCACGCCCGCCTCCAAGCTGCGTGCATGGGTGCTCGATGTGCTGGTCGAGGAAGGCTACATCCGGGGCTACGAATCGGGGACCGACGTGAACGGCCACCCGACGCTGGAAATCAGCCTGAAATACTATGATGGCGCGCCTGTCATTCGCGAACTGAAGCGGGTCTCCAAGCCCGGTCGTCGCGTCTACATGAGCGTCAAGGACATCCCCTCGGTCCGTCAGGGTCTGGGTGTGTCGATTGTCAGCACGCCGAAGGGCGTGATGTCGGACGCAAACGCCCGCGCTGCCAATGTTGGTGGCGAGGTGCTCTGCACGGTATTCTGAGGAGGGACTGATGTCTCGTATTGGGAAAAAACCGGTCGAGCTGCCGTCGGGTGTCTCCGCATCCGTCTCCGGTCAGACCGTCGAAGTGACGGGTCCGAAAGGCACCCAGACCTTCCGCGCCACCGACGACGTGACGATCACCGTCGCGGACAACGTCATTTCTGTCACGCCGCGCGGCACGTCCAAGCGGGCGCTGCAGCAGTGGGGCATGTCGCGCACGATCGTCGCGAACATGGTCTTCGGCGTTCAGCAGACGTTCAAGAAAGAGCTGGAAATTCAGGGCGTGGGTTACCGCGCGGCAGTTCAGGGCGAAACCCTGAAGCTGAACCTGGGCTACAGCCACGATGTGATCTTCGACATTCCGAAAGGCATCACGGTCACCACGCCGAAGCCCACGGAAATCATCGTCGAAGGGCATGACCTGCAGCAGGTTGGTCAGGTTGCGGCAAACATCCGCGACTGGCGCCGCCCCGAGCCCTACAAAGGCAAGGGTATTCGCTATAAGGGCGAATACATCTTCGCCAAGGAAGGCAAGAAGAAGTAAGGACGCAGACAATGGCACTCAGCAAACGGGAACTGTTCCTAAAGCGCCGCCTGCGCGTCCGGAACAAGCTTCGCAAGGTGAACGCAGGCCGCGTGCGGCTTTCGGTGCACCGCTCCAACAAGAACATCAGCGTCCAGCTGATCGACGATGTGCGTGGCGTCACGCTCGCCGCAGCCTCCTCGCTCGAGAAGGATCTGGGCGTTGTGGGCAAGGGCAACCTTGAAGCCGCGCAGAAGGTCGGTGCGGCCCTCGCCGAGCGGGCCAAGGCGGCTGGCGTCGAGGAAGCCTATTTCGACCGTGGCGGTTTTCTGTTCCACGGCCGCGTCAAGGCACTGGCAGAAGCCGCTCGCGAAGGCGGTCTGAAAATCTGATCCTGCGGGCGGGCTCCGGTCCGCCTCTGGATGGGTTCCGCAGGGCGGGCGTTTGTCCCGCCCTGCGCTTTTGAAGGCGGCAACGCCTCGATGATCCGGGATCCCGGCCTCTGGCCGGATCACCTGGATTGGAGAAAACCGGATCCCGGGCTCTGCCCGGACCGACGTCATTATAAAGGGATGCCTGATGGCAGAACGTGAAAACCGTCGTGGTGGCAACCGTCGCGAACGTGACGAGACCCCCGAATTCGCTGATCGCCTTGTCGCGATCAACCGCGTCTCCAAGACCGTGAAGGGCGGCAAGCGCTTCGGCTTTGCAGCTCTCGTGGTTGTGGGTGACCAGAAGGGCCGCGTCGGCTTCGGCAAGGGCAAGGCCAAGGAAGTCCCCGAGGCGATCCGCAAGGCCACCGAGCAGGCCAAGCGCAAGATGATCCGCGTGCCGCTGCGCGAAGGCCGCACGCTGCACCACGACATCGAAGGCCGCCATGGTGCGGGCCGCGTCGTGATGCGCACCGCCCCGCAGGGCACCGGGATCATCGCCGGTGGTCCGATGCGCGCCGTGTTCGAGATGCTGGGCGTTCACGACGTGGTCGCCAAGTCGCTGGGCTCGCAGAACCCCTACAACATGATCCGCGCCACGCTGAACGGTCTTGGTCTGGAACAGTCGCCCCGCAACGTCGCCCAGCGTCGTGGCAAGAAAGTGGCCGACATCCTGCCCAAGCGCGACGAAGCTCCGGCGGAATCGTCCCAAGTGGCTGAGGAGGCCTGAGACCCATGGCTAAGACCATCGTTGTCAAGCAGATCGGCTCTCCGATCCGCCGCCCGGAAGTTCAGCGCAAGACGCTGATCGGCCTCGGGCTGAACAAGATGCACAAAACCCGGGAACTGGAAGACACGCCGTCCGTGCGCGGCATGGTCAACAAGATCCCGCATCTGGTGCAGATCATCGAAGAGCGCGACTGACCCGCGTTCCGATGAGGTGAACAGGCGCCCCGCAGAGCGATCTGCGGGGCGTTTTCCGTGGGGCAGGGGGGCAGGATGACCATGAACAGGACAGGCGCGGCGCTGCTGCTGGTCGCGGGCGCGGGTGTGATCGCGGTCACGCTGGCGCTGTGGGGGCAGCCGCTGGTCAGTGCCTCGGGCGAGATCCGGCTCTGGGTCAATTCGATCTGGTCGCCGGAAACCTCGCAGCAGGTGGCGGACTGGTATTCGGTTTCGCATCTGGTGCAGGGCATGCTGCTGGCCCTGCTGCTGCGCGCGCTGCCGCTGCGCCGTCCCGACACCGTGCTGCTGTGGTCGGCTTTCGCGATCGGGGTTGGCTGGGAACTGGCGGAGCATACGGATTTTGTGCTGGACCGCTTCCGCGCCACGACGCTGTATCAGGGCTATCTGGGCGATACCGTCCTCAACGCCGTGATGGATTACGTCTTCATGCTGGCCGGGGTGGCGCTGGCCCGCGCGCTGCCGGTGGGGGCCGCGCTGGCGCTTGTGGCGGTGCTGGAGCTTGCCAGCAGCCTGATCGCCCGGGACAGCCTGACGCTGAGCACGCTGCAGGTGGTGGCGCCGCAGCAGGCGGTGGCCGACTGGCAGGAAGCGATCCGGCCCGCCCGGCCCTGACGGCGCGGGACTTGCAGAGCGAAGCCCTGCCCGCTATACGCCCCCGGTGGCCCGGCGCCACACGATTCCAAACCAGTTGAGCCGCGTTTGCCCCATCCGTCGCTGGGGGGCACATCCGGCAAGGAGAAGCGACAATGAAACTGCACGAACTGCGCGACAATCCCGGCGCAACCCGCACCAAAAAGCGCCTCGCGCGTGGCCCCGGCTCCGGCAAGGGCAAGACCGCCGGTCGCGGGATCAAGGGTCAGAAGTCCCGGTCGGGTGTGGCCATCAATGGCTACGAAGGCGGCCAGATGCCGCTCTACCAGCGCCTGCCGAAGCGTGGCTTCACCAAGCCGAACCGGAAATCCTATGCCGTGGTCAACCTTGGCCTGATCCAGAAGTTCGTGGACGCGGGCAAGCTGGAAGCGGGCTCCATCACCGAAGAGACGCTGGTGTCTTCGGGTCTGGTGCGCCGCAAGCTGGACGGTATCCGCGTTCTGGCCAAGGGCGAGATCACTGCGGCCCTGACCATTGCCGTCACCGGCGCCTCCCAATCCGCCATCGAGGCGGTGGAGAAGGCAGGTGGTGCGCTGACGGTCGCTGCTGCGTCCGAATAAGCGGCTTGTGAGCGGCGCCTGCGCCGCTTACATAAGGCCCCATGTTTTCCACGAACGCCGCCGGAGCCGGAAAGCGCCCCGGCGGCGTTTCGTCTGAGAGAGGACCCTCATGGCTTCCGCTGTGGAACAAATGGCCGCCAACACCAGCTGGGCGGCGCTCGGCAAGGCGACGGACCTTCGCAATCGCATCCTGTTCACGCTCGGGCTGCTGATCGTCTACCGGCTGGGCACGTTCATTCCCGTGCCGGGAATCGACGGCGCCGCCCTTCGTGATTTCATGGAGCAGGCCGGACAGGGCATCGGCGGCATGGTTTCCATGTTCACCGGCGGCGCGCTGGGGCGCATGGGCATCTTTGCCCTTGGCATCATGCCCTACATCTCTGCCTCGATCATCGTGCAGCTTCTGACGGCCATGGTGCCGGCGCTGGAGCAGCTGAAGAAAGAGGGCGAACAGGGCCGCAAGAAGATCAACCAGTACACGCGCTACGGCACCGTGGCACTGGCGCTGTTTCAGGCCTACGGTCTGGCGGTCTCGCTGGAGGCGGGCGATCTTGCCCATGATCCGGGCTGGTATTTCCGCTCTGCCGTGGTCATCACGCTGGTCGGCGGCACCATGTTCCTTATGTGGCTGGGCGAACAGATCACCGCGCGCGGCGTCGGCAACGGCATCTCGCTGATCATCTTTGTCGGCATCATCGCCGAAATCCCCGCCGCTCTGGCACAGTTCTTTGCCTCTGGCCGGTCGGGCGCCATCAGCCCTGCGGTGATCCTTGGGGTGATCGTCATGGTCATCGCGGTGATCATGTTCGTGGTCTTCATGGAACGGGCGCTGCGCAAGATCACCATCCAGTATCCGCGCCGTCAGGTCGGCATGCGCATGACCGAAGCGCAGCAGAGCCATCTGCCGGTGAAGGTGAACCCCGCAGGCGTGATCCCGGCGATCTTTGCTTCGTCGCTGCTGCTGCTGCCGACGACCATCGCCACCTTCAGCCAGGCCGGGTCCACCGGGCCGATCATGTCGACCATCCTTGCCTATTTCGGGCCGGGCCAGCCGCTGTATCTGCTGTTCTTCGCGGCGATGATCGTGTTCTTCGCCTATTTCTACACGTTCAACGTGTCGTTCAAACCCGATGACGTGGCCGAGAACCTGAAGAACCAGAACGGCTTCATTCCCGGCATCCGTCCGGGCAAGAAAACCGCAGATCATCTGGAATACGTGGTCAACCGCGTGCTGGTTCTGGGGGCGGCCTATCTGACCGCGGTCTGTCTGCTGCCCGAAGTGCTGCGCGCCCAGTTCGCGATCCCGTTCTACTTCGGCGGCACCTCGGTGCTGATCGTGGTGTCGGTGACGATGGACACCATCCAGCAGGTCCAGAGCCATCTGCTCGCGCATCAATACGAAGGTCTTATTCAGAAATCCCAGCTTCGCGGCAAGGGTAAGACCCGGAAACGGAGGGGACCGGTACGCCGATGAACATCATTCTTCTAGGGCCGCCGGGCGCGGGCAAAGGCACACAGGCGCGCATTCTGGTGGAGGAGCGGGGCATGACCCAGCTCTCCACCGGCGACATGCTCCGCGAGGCGAAAGACAGCGGAACGGAGATGGGCAAGCGCGTGGCGGAGGTCATGGCGCGCGGGGAACTGGTCACCGACGAGATCGTGATCGGCCTGATCCGCGAGAAGCTCGAGGCGGCTCCTGATGCGGGCTACATCTTCGACGGCTTCCCGCGGACGCTGAAACAGGCGGATGCGCTGGCCGATCTGCTGTCCGAGCAGGGGCAGGTGCTGGATCGTGTGGTGGAACTGCGGGTGGACGACACCGCGCTGGTCAGCCGAATCACGGCCCGCTCGACCTGTGCGACCTGCGGTGAGGTCTATAACGACATCACCAAGCCCATTCCGGCGGATGGCGTCTGCACCCATTGCGGCGGCACCGAATTCAAGCGCCGGGCCGACGATACCGAGGCTGCGCTGCAGAAGCGGCTGATGGAATATTACAAGCAGACCTCGCCGCTGATCGGCTATTACTACGCCAAGGGCCAGCATTGCCGTGTGGACGGTCTGGGCGAGATCGACGAGGTCAAGGCCGCGATCGCGGAGAAGCTGCAGACCAGCGCCTGAGGCGCGTTCTGCCCCGGTTCAGGCCGGGGCAGGGGAGCGGGGGGCGCTCAGGCGGGCGCCCATCCCGCAGCGCGGGGGCGGAAGGCGATGACCACGCCGCCGCTGCGCGCGACCTTCCTGCGGGACAGGAAGGCGCGGTCCTCCGCCGACAGCGCGCCATAGGCCATGGACCAGCCGGGGAACATTCGGGTCGGCACATCGCGCTGAACATGCTGTGTGACGGAGAAGTTCCGCGGATCGCTTTCGATCAGCGCGAACAGCGCCCGGACCGCCACTTCCGTGCCCTCGATCACCTGACAGAATCCGGTGCTCTCGCGCAGCAGGAAGCCGGTGATGCCGATCTGGCGGTTGCGGGTCATCGCAGCGCTCAGGATGTCGATATCGCTTCCATGGCCGCGCGGATGCCGCGACAGGCTGGTGAAAAGCATCTGATGGATCATCTCGGGTCTCCGGCGCCGGGGCTGTCCGTCAAGGCTTGCAGACGGTGGCGTCTGTCTTTAAACTCATGGACGCAATGTCAGGTTCCGCGCCTGTGCCTCTTGACGCGCCTGGCAAATTCTCTTACCCACCGCCATCTCATCACGAGAATCGTCTTGCGGCTGGGTCGCTCCCTGACGCAGATCACCTCATCAGCGGAAAGCCCGTGGGTCGCATCCCCTCGGGCTCATGTTGTGAAAAAAGGTTCTGGCACTACGGAACCGCAACGAAAGGAAAAGAGACTTGGCACGTATTGCCGGCGTGAACATCCCGACGAACAAGCGGGTGCCCATCGCCCTCACCTATATCACCGGAATCGGCCACACCTCGGCCAAGGCCATCTGTGAAGCCGTGAACATCGACGCCACCCGTCGCGTGAACGAGCTGTCGGATGCCGAAGTGCTTGCCATCCGCGAGCACATTGACGCCAACTTCACTGTCGAAGGCGACCTGCGCCGCGAAGTGCAGATTAACGTCAAGCGCCTGATGGATCTGGGCTGCTACCGTGGCCTGCGTCACCGCCGCAACCTCCCGGTCCGCGGTCAGCGGACCCACACCAACGCCCGCACCCGCAAGGGCCCGGCGAAGCCGATCGCCGGCAAGAAGAAGTAAGGGAGGGCTGATTCAATGGCACGTGATACCCGTCGCGGAGGCAAGAAGAAGGTCTCCAAGAACATCGCCGCTGGTGTGGCGCATGTGAACTCGTCGTTCAACAACACCAAGATCCTGATCTCGGACGTGCAGGGCAATGCGATTGCCTGGTCGTCCGCAGGCACCATGGGCTTCAAGGGGTCGCGGAAATCGACCCCCTATGCCGCCCAGCTGGCTGCCGAAGACGCAGGCCGCAAGGCGCAGGAACATGGTGTGAAGACGCTGGAAGTCGAAGTGCAGGGCCCGGGTTCGGGTCGTGAATCGGCTCTGCGCGCGCTGGCTGCCGTGGGCTTCAGCATCTCGTCCATCCGTGACGTGACGCCGATCGCCCACAATGGCTGCCGCCCGCCGAAGCGTCGCCGCGTCTGACCGCTAAAACTTTATAGGCGGGGCCCTGCCGTTGGCGCGGGGCCCTGCTTTCGTCATTTCAACCTCGGGCGTCTGCGCCTTTGGACATGGGGCACGGACTGGAATGGAGGGACGCATGATCCACAAGAACTGGGCTGAACTTATCAAGCCGACCCAGCTGGAGGTTCGCCCCGGCGCCGATCCGACCCGCGTTGCGACCCTTGTGGCCGAACCGCTGGAACGGGGCTTCGGCCTGACGCTCGGGAATGCTCTGCGCCGCGTGCTGCTGTCGAGCCTTCAGGGCGCGGCGATCACGTCGGTACAGATCGACAATGTGCTGCACGAATTTTCCTCCGTCGCAGGCGTCCGCGAGGACGTGACCGACATCATCCTGAACCTCAAGGGTGTGTCGCTGCGCATGGAAGTCGAGGGGCCGAAGCGCCTCAGCCTTAATGCCAAGGGTCCGGGGGTCGTGACCGCGGCCGATATCACCGAATCCAACGGCATCGAGGTGCTGAACAAGGACCACGTGATCTGCCACCTCGACGAGGGTGCGGATTTCTACGTCGAGCTGACCGTGAACACCGGCAAGGGCTATGTCTCTGCCGACAAGAACAAGCCCGAGGATGCCCCCATCGGCCTCATTCCGATCGACGCGATCTATTCGCCGGTCAAGAAAGTCGCCTATGAGGTTGTGCCCACCCGGGAAGGTCAGGTTCTGGACTATGACAAGCTGACCATGAAGATCGAAACCGATGGTTCGGTCACTCCGGAGGATGCCATCGCGTATGCGGCGCGCATCCTGCAGGACCAGCTGTCGATCTTCGTCAACTTCGAAGAGCCGGAATCGGCGATGCGGCACGACGACGAGGACGGGCTGGAGTTCAACCCGCTCCTGCTCAAGAAAGTCGACGAGCTGGAACTGTCGGTCCGTTCGGCCAACTGCCTCAAGAACGACAACATCGTGTATATCGGCGATCTGATCCAGAAAACCGAAGCAGAGATGCTGCGCACGCCGAACTTTGGCCGCAAGTCGCTCAACGAGATCAAGGAAGTGCTGTCCTCCATGGGTCTGCACCTTGGCATGGATGTCGAGGACTGGCCGCCGGACAACATCGAGGATCTGGCGAAGAAACTGGAAGACCAGTTCTGAGCCACCCCGTGCGAGGGCCGTGCCACCCGGCATGGCCCTTGCGCCCCGCAAACGGGCATTCCGCCCCAAGGAGAGGGTTCCGCACGCATGGAGCCCCGGACAAAGCAAAAAACGCTTGGAGATAGAAAATGCGTCACGCTTCCGGTTACCGCCGCCTCAACCGCACCCACGAGCACCGCAAGGCGCTGTGGGCGAACATGGCTGGCTCGCTCATCGAGCACGAACAGATCAAGACCACCCTGCCCAAGGCGAAGGAACTTCGCCGCATCGTGGAAAAGCTCATCACGCTGGGCAAGCGCGGTGACCTGCACGCCCGTCGTCAGGCCGATTCCCAGCTGAAGCAGGACAAGCACGTTGCCAAGCTGTTCGAGATCCTTGGCCCGCGTTATGCCGAACGTCAGGGCGGCTATGTGCGCATCATGAAGGCCGGCTTCCGCTACGGCGACATGGCGCCCATGGCGATCATCGAACTGGTCGACCGCGATGTCGACGCCAAAGGCGCCGTGGACCGCGCGCGTCTTGAAGCTGACGAGGCGCTTGCCGACGCGGAATGATCCGCGCGCAGGTGATGTGATCGGGGGCCCTGCCGGGAACGGCGGGGCCCTTTGCCGTTCTGCGGCTTGCAAAGCGGCGGGGGCGGGGACATATCGGCGCGCAGGAGGACCAGACCATGCTCCGTGCCCTATTGTTTCTGGCGCTGGCCGCCAGCCCGCTGGCCGCGCAGACCCCGCCGCAGGTGCCGCAGGATGCGGCGCAGATTTCACTGAGTTTTGCGCCGGTGGTGAAGCAGGCCGCCCCCGCCGTGGTCAACATCTATGCCCGCCGCGTGGTGCAGGCACGCAGCCCCTTTGCCGGGGATCCGCTGTTTGACCGGATGTTCAGCGACATGCGCGGGCGTCCGCAGGTGCAGAACTCGCTCGGCTCCGGGGTCATCCTGTCGGCGGATGGCATCGTGGTGTCGAACTACCATGTGGTGGGGCAGGCGACCGACATCCGCGTGGTGCTGAACACCGGCGACGAATATGCCGCCCGCGTGCTGCTGGGCGACGAGGAGGCGGATCTGGCCATCCTCAAGCTGGAAGACGCGGCGGACATGCCCTTTCTGCCGCTGCGCGACAGCGACACGGTCGAGGTGGGGGAACTGGTGCTCGCCATCGGCAATCCGTTCGGCGTGGGGCAGACGGTGTCCTCTGGCATCGTGTCGGGGCTGGCGCGGTCGGGCACCGCCACCGGCAATGCGCGCGGCTATTTCATCCAGACCGATGCGCCGATCAATCCGGGCAATTCCGGCGGCGCGCTGGTGGATGTGGCGGGGCGTCTGATCGGGGTCAATACCTCGATCCTGACCCGGTCGGGCGGCTCGAACGGCATCGGTTTTGCCATTCCGTCCGCATTGGTGGCGCAGTTCGTCGATCAGGCCCGCGCGGGCAAGACCAGCTTCGAGCGGCCATGGGCCGGGATGACCGGGCAGAGCGTCGATGCCGACCTGTCGGAAAGCCTTGGCCTGTCGCGCCCCGGCGGCGTGGTGATCGCGCAGATGCACCCCGCCAGCCCCTTTGCCCGCGCCGGTCTGCAGGTGGGGGACGTGGTGCGCGCGGTGGACGGGCTGCCGGTGAACACCCCGCCAGAGATGCTGTTCCGCATGTCGGTGCGCGGGCTGGGCCATGCCGCGCGGGTCGCATATCTGCGCGACGGCACCCCGCGCGAGGCAGAGGTGACGATGATCGCCCCGCCGGATTCGCCGCCGCAGGACCGCACCACGCTGGACGAGCGCGCCGTGCTGCCGGGCCTGACCGTGGCGCGGGTCAATCCGGCGGTGCTGGCAGAGCTTGGGCAGGTGGACGGGCCCGAGGGCGTGGTGGTGCTGGATCCGGGGCCATGGGGCGCCCGCATCGGGCTGCAGCGCGGCGACATCCTGCGCGCCGTCAATGGCCGCGAGGTGAAGGCGCCGGGCGATGTGGATCCGCTGCTGCGCCGCGCGGCGCCCCGGCTGCAGATCGACGCGCTGCGCGGCGGCACAAGGCTTGCGCTGCGGGTGCGGCTTTGACCCGCAGCGCTTGACAACAGGGCGCCCGAGGCTCATTTCCGCGCCATGATCCTCACCCTCTTTCAGGTCGCGCTTGGCGGCGCGCTTGGTGCCAGCGGGCGCTATCTGACCGGGCTCGCCATGGCCCGGCTCTTGGGGCGCGGCTTTCCCTGGGGCACGCTGGCCGTCAACATCCTTGGCTCCTTTGCCATGGGGGTGCTGGTGGTCGCGCTGGCGCAGCTGTCGGCGAACCGGCTGGCGCCGTTTCTGATGACCGGGGTGCTGGGCGGGTTCACCACCTTCTCGGCCTTTTCGCTGGATGTTGCCACGCTCTATGAACGGGGTGACGTGGGGCAGGCGGCGATCTATGTTGCCGCCTCGGTGGGCGTGTCGCTGGCAGCCTTGTTCGCCGGCCTTTTCCTGACCCGGAGTATCCTCGCATGAGCCGAGTGCAGACCGTGACCGTAGGCCCCGGCGACGGCGACCAGCGGCTTGACCGCTGGCTGAAACGCCATTTCCCGCATCTGGCGCAGGGGCGCATCGAAAAGATGTGCCGCAAGGGCGAAATCCGCGTCGATGGCGGGCGGGTGAAAGCCTCGGACCGGATCGAGGTGGGCAACCAGATCCGCATCCCGCCGCTGCCGGAACCCGAGGAGGTGGCGCGCAATGCCACGCCCGCGCGCAGCCGCATTTCTGACGCCGATGTGGCGCTGATTCAGTCCTGCGTGCTGTGGAAGGATGACCACATCATCGCGCTGAACAAGCCGCCGGGCCTGCCGACACAGGGCGGCAGCAAGCAGACCCGCCATGTCGACGGGCTGTCCGAGGCGCTGAAATTCGGGCTGGAGGAAAAGCCGCGGCTGGTCCACCGGCTGGACAAGGACACTTCGGGCCTGCTGCTGCTGGCGCGCACCCGCGAGGCGGCGCAGGGGCTGACCGCCGCGCTGCGCCACCGCGAGACGCGCAAGATTTACTGGGCGCTGGTGGCGGGCGTGCCGGTGCCCTATCTGGGCGAGATCAAATACGGGCTGGTGAAGGCACCGGGCCGGGGCGGCGGCGGCGAGGGCGAAAAAATGCTCGCCGTGCATCCGCGCGACATCGACAGCACGCCGGGCGCCAAGCGCGCGCACAGTCTTTACGCCACGCTTTACCGTGTGGCGAGCCGTGCCTCTTGGGTGGCGATGGAGCCGCTGACCGGGCGCACCCACCAGCTGCGCGCGCATATGGCCGAAATCGGCCATCCGATCATCGGCGACGGCAAATATGGCGGCTCCGGGCAGGAAAACATGGGCGATGGCTGGGGCGCACAGCTGGGGGGCATCATCTCCAAGAAGCTGCACCTGCATGCGCGGTCGATGACCTTTCAGCACCCGGTCACCCGCAAGACCATGACCGTGACGGCGCCGCTGCCGGATCACATGGCGCAAAGCTGGGACACCTTTGGCTGGACCGAGGATCTGGCCAGCGACGACCCCTTTGCAGAGCTGCACTGAGCCATGACGCTGAAGCTGGTGATCTTTGACGTGGACGGCACGCTGGTGGACAGTCAGGCCGATATCGTCGCCTCCATGCAGGCGGGATTTGCCGCCGTGGGCAAGACCGCGCCGCAGCGCGACGAGATCCTTGGCATTGTCGGGCTGTCGCTGCCGCTGGCCGTGGCGAGGCTGGCCCCCGAAGAAGATCCGCAGACCCATGGCGTGATGGCCGACGCCTACAAGGCCAGCTATGCAGCGCGGCGCGACGCGGCGGGGGAGCACGCCTCCTCGCCGCTTTATCCGCATGTGCGCGAGGTGCTGGAGGCGCTGCACGCGCGCCCCGACTGGCTGCTGGGCATCGCCACCGGCAAGTCGCGGCGCGGGCTGAACCGGCTGGTGGACGAACATGACCTGCGGCGGCTTTTCGTCACGCAGCACTGTGCCGACGACCATCCGTCCAAACCCCATCCCGCCATGCTGCAGGCGGCGCTGGCCGATGCGGGCGTGGCGCCGGAGGCGGCGGTGATGGTGGGCGATACCAGCTTCGACATGGAGATGGCGCAGGCGGCGGGCGTGCATGGCATCGGGGTCAGCTGGGGCTATCACCCGCTGGACCGGCTGGGCGCCGCCCGCAGCATGATTGATGACATCCGGGCCCTGCCGGGGCTGCTACAGACCCTCTGGGAGATTGCCGCATGAGCGAATGGGCCCCCCGCCGCTTCTACACTCAGGCCCATGTCGTCGACACCGACGGCGGGTTCATCCTGCATCTGGACGCGCGGCCGCTGCGCACGCCGGGCAAGGCGCCGCTGGTGGTGCCGACCCGCGGGCTTGCCGAGGCCATGGCCGAGGAATGGCAGGCGCAGCCGGAAAAGATCGACCCGCGCACGATGCCCTTTACCCGCACCGCCAACACCGCCATCGACAAGGTGGCGCCGCAGCATGCCGAAGTGGCGGACATGCTGGCCGAATATGGCGACTGCGATCTTCTTTGCTACCGCGCCGAAAGCCCCGCCGATCTGGTGGCGCGGCAGGCGGCGGGCTGGGATCCGATGCTGGACTGGGCCGAAGCGCAGCTTGGCGCGCGGCTGCATCCGGTCACCGGGCTGATGCACCGCCCGCAGCCCGCCGAGGCGGTGGAGGTGCTGCGCGCGCGCACCCATGCGCTGACCCCGTTCGAACTGGCGGCCTTTCACGATCTGGTGGCGCTCAGCGGCTCGCTGGTGCTGGGATTCGCGGCCACCGTCCCGGACCACTCCGCCGAAGCGATCTGGGCCCTGTCGCGCCTTGATGAAACCTTCCAGCAGGAACTTTGGGGCGAAGACGAAGAGGCGCAGGCCGCCGCAGAGGTGAAACTTCAAGCATTTCTGCACGCTCACCGCTTCTTTGCGCACTGCCGCACTGCCTAATCCTCTCTCTTAAAGGCTCTCCTTGCGTAAGAAGCGGGCAGGCAAAGTCGGTTTTCATGTGAGCATGGCTTGACCTGTTGGCGGGATTCCTCCCAAACTCCGGTTACTGCGGGCAGGATCACTCCTGCCCATGGACAGCGGCCGGGACAGGCCACGGAACCGGCCCATAAGGGGCTGGACAACAGGAAGAGGTTAACATGAAAAGAACCGTAACTCTTGGCGCGCTTGCGGTTGCCGGCCTGACGGCGGCGGGAGCTGCCGGTGCGGCAACTCTCGATGATGTCAAGGCACGGGGCACCCTGAACTGCGGCGTGGCAACCGGCCTGCCGGGTTTTGCCGCTCCGGACGCGAACGGGGTGTGGCAGGGGTTCGACGTGGCGCTGTGCCGCGCTGTGGCCGCCGCCGTTCTGGGCGATCCGATGGCCGTGGAATTTGTGCCGACCACCGGGCAGACCCGCTTTACCGCGCTGGCCTCGGGTGAAATCGACATGCTGGCCCGGAACACCACCTGGACCTTCTCGCGCGATGTGGACCTGAAATTCGAATTCGTCGGCGTGAACTATTACGACGGTCAGGGCTTCATGATCCCGAAAGCGCTTGGCGTTTCTTCGGCCAAGGAACTGGACGGCGCGACCGTCTGCATCCAGACCGGCACCACCACCGAACTGAACCTTGCGGACTTCTTCCGCGTCAACAACCTCAGCTACGAGCCGGTGCCGATCGAAACCAACGCCGAAGCGCAGCAGCAGTATCTGGCTGGCGCCTGCGACGTCTACACCACCGACGCGTCTGGCCTTGCCGCCACCCGCGCCACCTTTGAAGCCCCGGGCGATCACGTCATCCTGCCCGAGATCATCTCCAAAGAGCCGCTGGGCCCGCTTGTTCGCCATGGCGACAGCGAGTGGGGCGATGTCGTGCGCTGGACCCTCAACGCGCTCGTCGCGGCCGAGGAATATGGCGTGACCTCTGCCAATATCGGCGAGCTGTCGACGACTGCGGGCGACAATCCCGAAATCAACCGTCTGCTGGGCACCGAAGGTGAACTGGGCGCCATGCTGGGTCTGGATGCCGCATGGGCCAAGAACGCCATCATGGCCGGGGGCAACTATGCCGAAGTGTTCGAAAAGAACATCGGTGAAAACACCCCCATCGGCCTGTCGCGCGGCCTGAACGCGCAGTGGACCGAAGGCGGCCTGCTTTACGCACCGCCCTTCCGCTAAGATCGGATCACGGAAAGGGGCGCGGTTCATCCGCGCCCCTTTCCCCTCAATCAGAGCAATACCAGAGTTTCCGAAGGCGGACAGAGGTCGGGCAAACCCGGCACGGGATCCGGGAAGAACGGAAACCACCGGGGAGAACATATGGCGACCTTGACCGATCCGCCGGAGCATGGCTTCCGGCTGAGCCAGCTTATTTACGATACGCGCTACCGCTCGCTGACGATCCAGGTCGTGGCGATGATCCTGTTGGCGCTGATGATGTCCTGGCTGGTCTCGAACACGATCCAGAACCTTGCGGCGCTGGGGAAGGACATCAATTTCGGCTTCCTCTGGCAGCCATCCGGATATGACATCAACCAGCGGCTGATCTCCTATGACAGTCAGGCGACCCATGGCCGCGCGGCGGTGGTCGGCATCCTGAACACGCTGCTGGTGGCCCTGCTGGGCTGCATCCTTGCCACGATTCTGGGCGTCATCGCAGGGGTGCTGCGGCTGTCGTCCAACTGGATCGTGTCGCGGCTGATGGCGGTTTATGTGGAAGGTTTCCGCAACGTGCCGCTGCTGCTGTGGATCATCCTGATCTTCGCGCTGCTGACCGAAAGCACGCCCGCCCCCAACGCCTTCCGGGGCGACGAACCCACCTCCTCGATGTTCCTTGATGCGGTGGCGGTGACGAATCGCGGCGTCTATATCCCCGCGCTGCACTTCGCCTCGCCGCTCAGCCAGAATGGCGCGGTGACATGGGGGGTGATCCTGCTGGTTCTGGCCCTGTCGATCTTCGCCATCACGCGGATCAAACGCTGGGCCACCGCCACGCAGGAAGCCACCGGCGTCCGGCCCGCCACATGGCATTACACGCTGGGCCTGCTGATCGTGCCGGTGGGTGCGCTGCTGGTCACCATGGGCGCCTATCTGGACCTTCCCGCGCTGCAGGGCTTCAACTTCGCGGGCGGCACGCATCTGCGCAACTCGCTGATCGCGCTGTGGCTGGCGCTGTCGCTTTACACCGGCGCCTTCATCGCCGAAATCGTGCGCGGCGGCATCCTTGCCATTTCCAAGGGCCAGTCCGAGGCCGCCTTTGCCCTTGGGCTGCGGCCAAGCACCACGATGAACCTCGTGATCCTGCCGCAGGCGCTGCGGGTCATCATCCCGCCGCTGATCTCGCAATATCTGAACCTGACCAAGAACAGCTCGCTGGCCATCGCGGTGGGCTACATGGATGCGCGTTCCACACTGGGCGGCATCACCATCAACCAGACCGGGCGCGAACTTGAAGGCATGCTGCTGCTGGGCCTGTTCTACCTCGTGCTCAGCCTCATCATTTCGGCGGCGATGAACATCTTCAACGCCAGCGTCAAGCTGAAGGAGCGGTGACATGAGCGACACCCACGCACAGACCGCCGCCTTCGTGCGCGACAGCATGATCCAGCAGCAGGATCCCCCCGTCAGCCAGTCCGGCGCGGTGAAATGGGTCCGGGAGAACCTGTTCTCCTCATGGCTCAACATCATCCTGACGCTGGCCTCGCTGTGGTTCATCTGGGCCGCGCTCAGCCACCTGCTGCCATGGATGCTGCGCGGCATCTGGCAGGCGGACAGTCTGGCCCAATGCCGGGCCATCCGCGACGAGCTTTACGGCCCCGATGTCAGCGCCGCCTGCTGGGCCGTCATCACCGAACGCTGGAATCAGCTGCTGTTCGGCTTCTACCCGCAGGATCTGTACTGGCGCCCGGTGCTGGCCTTCGTGCTGTTCCTTGTGGCCATCGCACCGGTCCTGTTCCAAGGCCTGCCCAAGAAGATGCTGGGCTTTTCCCTGCTTTCGCCCTTCGTGATCTTCTGGCTGATCTGGGGCGGGTCGATCTGGGGGCCGGTGGCCATCGCGCTTGGCTTCGTGGTGGGCTGGGCGGTCACCCGCTATCTGACGCCGGTCATCGGCGTGCTGCCGGGGGTCATCGCGACCATCCTCGCCCCCATCGTCTACTGGCTGCTGGTGGCCGCGCCGCTGGCGGGGCTGCTGCAGGACATCCTGCCGCTGGGGATCACCCCGGTCGGGTCCAAGGACATCGGCGGCTTCATGCTGGCGCTGGTCATCGGCGTGTCGGGCATCGTGCTGTCGCTGCCGCTGGGGATCCTGCTGGCGCTGGGGCGGCAGTCGGACATGTTCCTGATCAACAAGGTCTCGGTCACCTTCATCGAGACGATCCGCGGCGTGCCGCTGATCGTGTGGCTGTTCACCGCCTCCCTGCTGCTGAACTACTTCCTGCCGCCGGGCACGAACTTTGACCTGATGCTGCGGGTCATCATCATGGTGACGCTCTTTGCCTCTGCCTATATCGCCGAGGTGGTGCGCGGCGGTCTCGCGGCCCTGCCCAAGGGGCAATACGAGGCGGCGGGCGCGCTGGGGCTGGATTACTGGAACTCCATGCGGCTGATCATCCTGCCGCAGGCGCTGAAAATCTCCATCCCGGGCATCGTCAACACCTTCATCGGGCTCTTCAAGGACACCACGCTGGTGATGATCATCGGCATGATGGACCCGCTGTTTCTGGCGAACGCGATCCGCGCCACCACCGACTGGAACGGCGTCTACTGGGAGCTTTTCGTCTTCATCGGCCTCTGCTTCTTCGTCTTCTGCTTCAGCATGGGCCGCTATTCCCTGTTTCTAGAAAAAAAGCTCCGCCGTGAGCATCGTTAAGGAGAGCCCGCATGTCTGACCTTGCCCTCGACCGGCAGATCGACCGGAGCCAGATGACCGTCTCCGACGAGGTGGCCATCCAGATCACCAAGATGAACAAGTGGTTCGGCACCTTCCATGTGCTGCGCGACATCGATCTGACCGTCTATCGCGGCGAGCGGATCGTGATTGCCGGGCCTTCGGGCTCTGGCAAGTCGACGATGATCCGCTGCATCAACCGGCTGGAGGAACACCAGTCGGGCACCATCATGGTGGATGGCACCGAACTGTCCTCGGATCTGAAGAACATCGACAAGATCCGGTCCGAGGTCGGGATGTGCTTCCAGCACTTCAACCTGTTCCCGCACCTGACCATTCTGGAAAACTGCACGCTGGCGCCGATCTGGGTCCGCAAGATCCCGAAGCGCGAAGCCGAAGCCACGGCGATGCATTTCCTTGAAAAGGTGAAGATCCCCGAGCAGGCCGATAAATACCCGGGCCAGCTGTCCGGCGGCCAGCAGCAGCGGGTGGCAATCGCCCGGTCGCTCTGCATGAAGCCGCGCATCATGCTGTTCGACGAACCGACCTCGGCGCTTGACCCCGAGATGATCAAGGAGGTTCTCGACACCATGGTGGAGCTGGCGCAGGAGGGCATGACCATGATCTGCGTGACCCACGAGATGGGCTTTGCCCGTCAGGTGGCCAACCGCGTGATCTTCATGGATGCGGGGCAGATCGTCGAACAGAACGAGCCGGAAGCCTTCTTCAACAATCCGCAGCACGAGCGGACCAAGCTGTTCCTGAGCCAGATCCTCGGGCACTGAGCGTGGCTCGGCGGGCCTGCGGGCCCGCCGCGTCTTTCAGATCAGGTCGCGCGGCACGATGAACTCCAGCGCCTCGGCCTGTCCCATCCGGGCTTCGGCCCAGCTGTCGATGTCAAGCTGCGCCACCAGCGTGGCCCCGGTAGGGTAGGCGGCAAAGCGCGGATGGCCCGGTGGCCGCGCCACCAGACGCGCCGCAAATTCCGCGATACCGGGATTATGCCCCAGCATCAGCACCACATCGCCCCGCGCCGTCTGCAGGCTGGACAGCATGACCTCTGGCGCTGCGTGATAGAGCCGGTCCTCGAAACGGGCGGGGGCGTCCAGATCCAGCAGATCCAGCGTTTCCCGCGTGCGCGTCGCGGTGGAACACAGCACCTGATCCGGGCGCAGGTTCTTTTCGCGCAGCCAGCGCCCGATGGCCGCAGCGCTGGCCCGCCCGCGCACATTCAGCGGACGGTCGTGATCCGCCATGCCAAGGGACCAGTCGGATTTGGCGTGCCGGACCAGAATCAGCCGTTTCATCGCGGCCTCAGCTCCGCGCCTTGACGGGGGGCAGGTCGGCGCGGCGGATCAGCGAGCCCGCGCCATGTTCGGTGAACAGCTCCAGCAGGCAGGCATTGGGCACCCGCCCGTCAAGGATCACCACGGCGCGCACGCCTTCCTCCACCGCCTTCAGCGCGGTTTCGGTCTTGGGGATCATGCCGCCCGCGATGGTGCCGTCAGAGATCATCGCGCGCACATCCTCGGGGGTCATCTGCGTGACCACCTCGCCCTCGGCGTTCTTCACGCCGGAGACATCGGTGAGCAGCAGCAGCCGGTCGGCCTTGAGCGCTGCGGCCAGCGCGCCCGCGGCGGTGTCGCCGTTGACGTTGAAGGTTTCCAGATAATCCATGCCGGTGGCGACAGGGGCCACCACGGGAATGATCCCGGCGGCAAAAAGATCGCGCAGCACCTGCACGTTGCATTCCACCGGGTTGCCGACAAAGCCCAGTTCGGGGTCGTCCGCCTCGCAGACGATCAGATCGTCATCCTTGCCGGACAGGCCGACGGCGCGGCCACCCTCGTCCATGATGGCCTGCACGATGCGCTTGTTGACCAGACCGGTCAGCACCATTTCCACCACTTCGACAGTGGCCTGATCGGTGACCCGCTTGCCGCGCACGAAGCGTGATTCGATGTTCAGCCGCTTCAGCATGTCGTTGATCATCGGACCGCCGCCATGCACCACGACCGGGTTCACGCCCACCTGCCGCATCAGCACGATGTCGCGGGCGAATTCGGCCATCGCCTCCTCGTCGCCCATGGCGTTGCCGCCAAATTTCACGACCACCACCGCGCCCGTATAGCGCTGCAGATAGGGCAGGGCTTCGTTCAGAGTGCGGGCGGTGGCGATCCAGTCTCGGTTCATGGTCTGCTTCTTCATCCTGGCTGCATCCTCGGGTGGGGGCTTGAGGCTCTGTCTGGAAAACAACGGGCCGTCACGCAAGAAGTTTCGCGGAAACTCTCAGGCCAGCCCGGCGATGATGGCGCGCAACAGCGGGATGCCGTCACCCTTTTCCGAACTGGTCAGCACCAGTTCCGGATAGGCGGCGGGGTGTTTGGCCAGCTTGCCGCGCACCTGATCCAGCACCTTGTCCAGCTCGCTGGCCTTCAGCTTGTCGGTCTTGGTCAGCACCGCCTGAAAGGTCACGGCGGAGCGGTCGAGCAGGGTCATGATCTCTTCATCCACCGACTTGATGCCGTGGCGCGCATCGACCAGCACGAAGGCGCGGCGCAGCGAGGCGCGGCCCGACAGATACTGTTTCAGCAGGCGCTGCCATTTCTCCACGATCGCCACCGGCGCATTGGCAAAGCCATAGCCGGGCAGGTCGACGAGGTAATGGCTTTCGGCCAGCGTGAAGAAGTTGATCTCCTGCGTGCGGCCCGGCGTGTTGGAGGCGCGGGCCAGCCCCTTGCGCCCGGTCAGGGCATTGATCAGGCTGGATTTCCCGACATTGGAGCGGCCCGCGAAACAGACCTCGGGCCGGTCGTCAGGCGGCAAGCCGTCCATGGCCACCACGCCCTTGAGAAAGGTCACCTCGCCCGCAAAGAGCTTGCGCGCCGCTTCGGTGGCAGCGTCATCGGGAAGTTCGGCCAGAGGAAAGGGCAGGGAAGTCACAGCAGGGTCACCTTGTCGCCGGGGGCGATGGTGCCGCCCCGTATCACTTCGGTCTGCACCGAAAAATCGGTATGGCCCCAGCTTTTCAGCGTGCCAAGCGTATCCGCGTCGCGCAGGCCGGTTTCTGGGTTGGCGGTGGTCGCGGCACAGCGGCCCGTGCGTTCGCGCACCAGCAGCACCGCCTCGCCCAGCTGGACCTCGCGCCCGATCCAGTCGAATTCCGCCCATGCGGGCAGATCCTCGATCCAGAGATTGCCGCGCCAGCGATGGATCGACAGGGGCTGGCCCATCCGCTCTTCGACAGCGCGGTGGCTGGCCATGTTGCACAGCGTCACCGAAGCGAAGGGCGCGTCGGTCATACCGCGCGCCTGCGCCCGCACCAGCCGCGCCGACTGCGCGCGGTCTGCGGGCATCAGGGGGCGCACCCAGTCCAGAAACGCCGCCTGTTCGGTCTCGGGGTCAAAGCTCAGATCGGGCCGGTCGGGGTGGCGCAGGGTGATGCGCCCCGTTCCCTCGTCCAGCGTGGAACTGATCGCCATCAGCTGCGGCGCCTTGGCGCCGCGGCTGAAATTGCCGCAGCGCACCCAGTCCGTGCCATCAGCCTCGGACAGCTCATGCGCCACGGCCCAGGCCCGGTCCCAGGGCAGGCAGGCGCCTGCCTGCAGCGTCACCCGATCCAGCGCCTCGCGGCCATGGGCCTTGATCGGATGGCGCCAGATCGAGGTGACACGCCCGGTCATTTGCTGTCCGACTTTCCGGCGGTCTTCTTCTTGCGGTTGAAGCTGGACTTGATGTTGCCGAACACGTCCGGCTTGAAGCCCTGACTGCGCATGATGATGTACTGTTGGCTGAAGGTGATGGTGTTGTTGGTGATCCAGTACAGCACCAGCCCCGAGGCGAAGCCGCCCAGCATGAACATGAACACCCACGGCATCCAGGCAAAGATCATCGCCTGCGCCGGATCGGTGGGCGCCGGATTCAGTTTCTGCTGCAGCCACATGGAGATGCCCAGCAGGATCGGCAGGATGCCGATGAACACCAGCGCCAGAGTGCTGGCCGGTTCGGGCGCGGCCCAGGGCAGCAGGCCGAACAGGTTGTAAAGCGAGGTGGGATCGGGCGCCGACAGATCCTGGAACGGGCCGAACCACGGGGCGTGGCGCAGTTCGAACGCCACGAAGATCACCTTGTAGAGCGAGAAGAAGATCGGGATCTGCAGCAGGATCGGCAGGCAGCCCGAGGCGGGATTGACCTTTTCCCGCTTGTAGAGCGCCATCATCTCCTGCTGCATCTTCTGGCGGTCGTCGCCCGCGCGTTCCTTCAGCTTCTCCATCTCCGGCTGGAGTTCCTTCATCTTCGCCATGGAGACGTAGGATTTATAGGCCAGCGGGAAGAGCAGCGCCTTGAGGATGACGGTCAGGGCGATGATCGACCAGCCCATGTTGCCGATCCACTGGTGCAGGTGGTGCAGCACCCAGAAGATGGGTTTGGTCAGGAAGAAGAACCAGCCCCAGTCGATGCTGTCGACAAAGCGGTCGACGCCCGCTTCCTGATAGTCGCGGATGGTTTCCCAGACCTTGGCGCCGGAAAACAGCCGGGTGGAGACCTGCGCGCTGGCACCGGGTTCCAGAGTCTGGGTCGGCAGCACGATCTCGGTCTGATAGATGTCGCGGCCTTCGTTGTATTTCACCGCCTGACGGTAGCTGGTGCCCGCATCGGGGATCAGCACGGTCATCCAGTAATGTTCGGTGAAACCGATCCAGCCGTTTTCGGCGACCTGCATGACCTCGGCCCGCGCACCCTCGGCGGGCACCACGTCCAGATCGCGGATGTTCTTGTATTTGGTCTCTTCCAGCTTGCCGTCGCTCATGGCGATGGCGCCTTCGTGCAGCACGAAGAAATTCTTCAGATCCGCAGGTTCGCCATGACGGGCAAGGATGCCGTAGGGGGCCGCGGCAAGCGTGGTGTCAGAGGTGTTTTCCATCGCCTGCGTGACGCGGAACATGAAATTCTCGTCAACCGCGAAGGTGCGGCGGAAGATCAGGCCCGAAGGGCTGTCCCAGCGCAGGGTGACGGGGCTGTCCACACGCAGCGTGTCGCCCTGTTCCAGCTGCCATTCGGTGTTGGGGCCGGGCACGTCCTCGGGGCCAAGGCCGGCGCCGGGGGCCCAGCCGTAAACGGCGTAATAGGGATTGGCGCTGCCGACCGGGTCCAGCACCTGCACATTGGGCGAGCCGGGATCCATCGTGACGTTGTAATCGCGCAGGTTCAGCACGTCGAGCCGGCCACCGGTCAGCGCGATGGAGCCGTCCAGCCGCGGCGTGTCGATGGGCACGCGGACGGTTTCAATCGCCGCCTCGGGGGCGGCGGTGCCGGGAGCCGCACCGGGGGTCGCGCCGGGCACGCTGACCGCAGCGGGCGCATCGGCGGTCTGCTCCGTCGCCGGGGCCGTGGCCTGATCCACCGCCGTTTCCGGGGGCGGAAACAGGAGGAACCAGACGAGGATCACCACGAAGCTCAGCGCGGTTGCGATAAGCAGGTTCTTGTTCTGATTGTCCATGCGAGGCCGCCACCAGTCCTTTGGAAAGTCAGTGCCGGGTTCAACAGCCCGCACCCCCAAAGGTCAAGCCGATTCATGGGAAGATCCGCTAAAGTGACCGTTGCGGGCAAGGATGCCGCGCCTGCGGGGGTGGGTTGCGGCGCCTAGCCGGTGGCGCGGCCAAGGTTAGGCGCCTCCGCGATGCGGCGGGCATGGGCCCGGGCCCAGTCCGCCAGCGCCGCCGCGGCCATGGGGCGGGCGACCCCGAAGCCCTGCACATGATCGCAGCCAAGCTGCGCCAGCAGCGCGTGTTCGCCAAGGCCTTCGACCCCTTCGCCCAGCGTCTGCAGGTTCAGCCGTTCGGCCAGACCAAGGATGGCGGCCATCATGCGCTGCTGGTCCTCGTCGCGGTCCACCCGCGACACGAAGCTGCGGTCGATCTTCAGCCGGTTGACCGGAAAGCGGCGCAGCGCGGTGATCGAGGCATGGCCGGTGCCAAAATCGTCAAGGTCGATCTGGCAGCCCAGCCGGGACAGGCCCATGATATTGCGGGCAACCACGCCTTCGGGGCAATCGGCGATCACGGTTTCCAGCACCTCCACCCCCAGCCGGGCGGGGGGCAAGCCGAAGCGGTCCAGTTCCCAGCGGATGCGGTCCAGCAGATGCGGGTTGCGCAGCTCGGCGGCGGAGAAATTCACGCTGACACGGGGGATGTCGAGGCCCTGATCGTCCCAGCCGCGCAGCGCGGTCAGGCTGTGCTGCAGGATCACCTCTCCCAGACGGTCCATCTGGCCCGCCGCTTCCAGTGCGGGCAGGAACTGCCCCGGCGGCACGATGCCCCGCTCCGGATGGATCCAGCGCGCCAGCGCCTCCACGCCGCTGATGCGCCCGGTGGAGGTGCAGAGCTGCGGCTGGAACCATGGCTGGATCTGGCCCTTGGCCAGCGCCCGGTCGACCTCGTGCAGCAGCGACTGCCGGGCGGAGCGTTCGGCGCGCATGGTTTCGGTCCAGGCGCGAATCGCCGAGGGGCCATTGGCCAGCGCTTCGGTCAGGGCGATCTGCGCCGCCTCGATCAGCCGGGCGCCGCTGGCCCCGTCCTTGAGCCGGTTCATGCCGCAGAAGCCGATGGCGACAGAGATGTAATGCACGCCGGTGGCGGTTTCGGCGGGTTCTTCCAGCCCGCGCTGCATCCGGTCGGCCAGCGCCAGCAGCGCCTCCAGATCCAGCCGCAGCGACGGGCCGAACAGCACCATGAAGCGCGAATCGCCGGTGCGCACCGCGATGTCATCCCGGCGCAGCAGCCCCCGCAGCCGGGTCAGCAGCAGGTCGCGCAGCTCTTCGGCGGTTTCGCTGCCCGCACGGCGGGCGACGGTTTCCAGCCCCTCCGCCTCCAGCATCAGGCAGCCGGTGGCCAGACTGGCGGCGCGGGCGCGCAGCAGCATCTGGTCGGCCATGTCCTGTGCCATGGCGGCATCGGCAAGGCCGGGCAGGATGCTGCGGGGTTCGACCGGGTGCAGCGCGTCGCCGCGCCGCCCGAGGGTCAGATAGAGCAGGGGCAGCAGCAGCGCGACGGTCAGCAGCCCCGCCTCTCCGCCCAGCCAGAACCCGGCCAGCGACAGCGCGGGCAGAAAGGCCAGCATATGCGGCCCGTGGAGCCATTTCAGCAGCCGCCGCCGCAGCGGAGTCAGCAGTTCTGCGAGGTGCGGCATGGTGACCCCCTGCATGTGTCCCGTCCTCGAACAGGACTAGAACAGCAGAGTGACCCGGAGCTTAACGCAGATCGGGAATATCGTTCGGAGTTTTCTCAGAAAGATCGCGCTGCAGCCCGAGGAAGTCGAAAATCTTCGGATCCAGCATGTGCGAGGGCCGGATATTGGTCAGCGCGCGGAACATCACCTGCCGCCGTCCGGGAGAGTTTTTCTCCCACCCGTCAAGGATTTGCTTCACCTGCTGGCGCTGCAGCCCGTCCTGACTGCCGCAGAGGTCGCAGGGGATGATGGGATATTGCATGGCTCGGGCGAATTTTTCGCAATCGGCCTCGGCGACATGGGCCAGCGGGCGGTAAAGGAACAGGTCGCCCTCCTCGTTCACCAGTTTCGGCGGCATGGTGGCCAGCCGTCCGCCGTGAAAGAGGTTCATGAAGAACGTCTCGAGGATGTCGTCGCGATGATGGCCCAGCACCACGGCAGAGCAGCCTTCCTCGCGCGCGATGCGATAGAGGTTGCCGCGCCGCAGCCGCGAACAGAGCGCGCAATAGGTCCGGCCCTGCGGCACCTTGTCCACCACGATGGAATAGGTGTCCTGATATTCGATCCGGTGCGGCACGCCCATGCGCTGCAGGAATTCCGGCAGCACCGTCGCGGGAAAGCCGGGCTGGCCCTGATCCAGATTGCAGGCCAGCAGATCCACCGGCAGCAGGCCGCGCCATTTCAGTTCATAGAGAATCGCCAGCAGGGTGTAGCTGTCCTTGCCGCCCGACAGGCAGACCAGCCAGCGCGCGCCCGGTTCCACCATGCCATACTGTTCCACCGCCTCGCGCACGTTCTGCACGATGCGCTTGCGCAGCTTCTTGAATTCCGTGGTCTTGGGCGCGCCGTAGAACAGCGGGTGGATGTCGGTGGCGTCGTCATCATCGAACATGGGGCTACCTCAGTCGGGGACGTTGTCGATGCCGGACCCGCCCAGAGGGTGGCAGCGCAGGATGCGGCGCAGCGCGAGCCAGCTTCCGCGCAGCGCGCCATGCTTGTCCAGCGCCTCCAGCGCATAGGCGGAACAGGTCGGCTGATAGCGACAGCCATGCCCGACCCAAGGCGAAAACACCAGCCGGTAGGCATGCACGGGCAGGGCGGCAAGGCGCGCCAGCGGGGTCATGGACCCGGCTTGTGCAGCTTGCGCAGGGCAAAGGTCACATCGCCCTGCATCAACAGGAAATCGCGCTCGGCAGTGGCGCCGGCGCGTCCGATCAGCACGTAATCCCAGCCGGGGCGGCCAAGGCCGGGCAGCACCAGCCGCGCCACTTCGCGCAGCCGCCGTTTGGCCCGGTTGCGCGCCACCGCGTTGCCCACCTTCTTGGAACAGGTGAAGCCTACGCGGATCGCGGGCGATCCGTCGTCGCGGAACCGCGCCTGCACCAGCATCGACGTCACGGGCATCCGCCGCGCCCGTGCCGCTGCCAGAAAATCAGCGCGTTTGCGCAGGATCTCCAGCGGTGTCACCAAGGGGCGCTCCGGGTCCGGGGTCGTGGGCAGGCCAAGCGGAAAGGCCGCCCGGGTGCTGCCCGAAGCGGCCTTCGCGGAGGGATGGGGGCCTCGCTCCGCCATGGGCAGAGCGCGCGGCTCAGGCGCTGAGCCGCTTGCGGCCGCGCGCCCGGCGGGCGTTCAGGACCGCGCGACCACCTTTGGTGGCCATGCGGGCGCGGAAGCCGTGGCGGCGCTTGCGAACAAGGTTCGAAGGCTGAAAGGTGCGTTTCATCGCGCTCTTCTCCGTCTGATCGGGTCTCCGAGGGAGACCGCGGTGTCTTCGTGTCTACAGGGATGCCTGAACCGCATGATCCGTCTCCGGCCATCCTGTGCAGGCGGGCCCGAAGCGGAATCGCCGGGCCCGATGTCATTCGAGGACTGGGCTATAGGGAGACGGGCGCCGCATGTCAAACCTCTTCGGGGCGGGGGCGACAACATTCTTGGCCAAGATGGCGGTTTTGGCCATGCCGCGATCAAGCTCGCGTGAGGGGGCTCGCGCATAAGACGGATGCGGCGCATCCTGCGCGGCATGAGCCAGACCGTTTCCTCGTCGTGGGCGCTGCTGCGGCATCTGCCGCTGGTCCTGATCGCCGTGGGGGCGGTCACGGGGGCGGTGCTGCTGCGCGACCAGATCAGCTTTGACACCCTGCGCACGCATCGCGACGGGCTGCTGGCGCTGCGCGATGCCAATTACCCGCTGGTCGTGGCGGGGTTTCTGGCAGCCTATGTGCTGATGGTGGCGTTTTCGCTGCCGGGCGCCTCGGTCGCGTCGGTGACGGGCGGGTTTCTGTTCGGGCTGGCGGCGGGCACGGCGCTGAACGTCACGGCGGCCACGATTGGCGCGGTGCTGATCTTTGTCGCGGCGCGGGCCGGGCTGGGGCGGGCGCTGGCGGCACGGATTTCAGCCTCTGACGGCACGCTGGCGCGGCTGAAGACCCGGCTGGCGGAAAACGAGGTCAGCGTGCTGCTGCTGCTGCGCCTGCTGCCGGTGGTGCCGTTTTTCGTGGCGAATCTGCTGCCTGCGCTGGTGGGGGTGCGGCTGCGCAATTTTGCATGGACCACGGCGGTGGGCATCGTGCCGGGCGCGCTGGTCTTCACCTCGCTTGGCGTGGGGGTGGGCGCCGTGTTCGACCGGGGCGAGACGCCGGATCTGTCGATCCTGTGGTCGCCCGCGGTGCTGGGGCCGGTGCTGGGGCTTGCCCTCCTGGCGGCACTGCCCATGTTGATCAGGATGATCCGCGGACGCGGACAGGTGTAAGGCAGGCAGGAGCAGGCATGACAGGCCACAGGATGGAGACCGATCTGCTGGTGATCGGCGCGGGCTCTGGCGGGCTTTCGGTTGCGGCCGGGGCGGCGCAGATGGGCGCGCGTGTGGTGCTGCTGGAACGCGGGCTGATGGGCGGCGACTGCCTGAATTTCGGCTGCGTGCCGTCGAAGGCGCTGATCGCCGCCGCCGACCGGGCTCATGCGCCGGTGGGGGCGGACATGTTCGGTGTGATCCTGCCGCCCGCGCGCATCGACTGGGCCGGGCTGCGCGCGCATATCCGCGACAGCATCGCCCGGATCGAGCCGATGGACAGTCAGGAGCGGTTCGAGGGGCTGGGCGTCACCGTGCTGCGCCATTCGGGGCGGTTCCTGTCGCGGGACGAGGTGCAGGCGGGGCCGCATGTGATCCGCGCCCGCCGCATCGTGCTGGCCACCGGGTCAAAGCCGCTGATCCCGCCGCTGCCGGGGCTGGAGACGGTGCCCTACCTTACCAATGAAACGCTGTGGGATCTGGACCGGCTGCCCGAGCATCTGCTGATTCTGGGTGGCGGGCCGATCGGGCTGGAAATGGCGCAGGCCTTCCGCCGTCTGGGCAGCCGCGTCACGGTGGTGGAGGCCAAGCGTGCGCTGGCCCGCGAGGATGGCGAGATGGCGGCGGTCGTGCTGGACGCGCTGCGCGGCGATGGCGTGACGCTGCTGGAAGGGCAGGCGGTGACCGAAGTCGCGGCGCAGCAAGACGGCGTGGCGCTGCGGCTGGCGGACGGGCGGCAGGTGGCGGGCTCGCATCTGCTGGTGGCGACGGGGCGGCGCCCTGCGCTGGAGGGGCTGGATCTGGACCGCGCGGGGATCGAGACCGGGCCGCAGGGCATCCGCACCGATGCGCGGCTGCGCAGCACCAACCGCCGCGTCTATGCGGTGGGCGATGTGGCGGGGCAGGGGCAGTTCACCCATCTGGCGGGCTATCACGCGGGCATCGTGCTGCGCGCGGTGCTGTTCGGCCTGCCCGCCCGGGTGCGGCCCGACATCGTGCCGCGCGCCACCTATACCCGCCCCGAACTGGCGCAGGTCGGCCTGACCGAGGCGCAGGCTCGCCTGCGGTATGGCACGGCGCTGCAGGTGATCCGCGAGCCGCTGCATCACAATGACCGCGCCATCGCCGGGCGCCAGACCACCGGGCTGCTGAAGCTGATGGTGCATCGGGGCCGTCCGGTGGGCGTGTCCATCGCGGGCGCGCAGGCCGGAGAGCTGATCGGGCTCTGGGCGCTGGCATTGTCCGCGCGGCTGAAGATCGGGCAGGTCGCGGGCATGGTCGCGCCCTATCCCACGCTGACAGAGCTTAACAAACGCGCGGCAGGAACCTATTTCGCTCCTCGATTGTTCCAGTCCCGTGTGGTCAAATCTGCCACACGACTGGTGCAACGCATGCTGCCCTGAAGGTCCAAGACGCATCCAGATGTTCAATTCGCTGTCCGGCCGCTTCCTGATCCTCACAATGGTCTTTGTGATGCTGGCCGAAGTGCTGATCTTTGTGCCCTCGGTCGCGCGGTTCCGCGCGGATTTTCTGCTCGACCGGCTGGAACGGGCGCAGATCGCCTCGCTGGCGCTGCTGGCCGATGCCATGATCGACCCCGATCTGGAACGGGAGCTTCTGGAAAACGCGGGCGTCTATAACGTGGTGCTGCAGCGCGACGCCACGCGCGAACTGGTGCTGTCCTCGCCGCTGCCCGGCTCTGTCGATGTCACCTATGACCTGCGGCAGGACGGGCCTTTCACGCTGATGAAGGATGCGATGGTGCGGCTGGCCGATCCGGGGCCGCGGCTGATCCGGGTGCTGGGCTATCCGCAGCAGGATGGCGGCGAACTGATCGAGGTCACGATGGAAAGCGCGCCGCTGCGCGAGGCGCTGCTGGATTATGGCCTGCGGGTGCTGGTGCTGTCGGCCTTCATCTCTCTGGTGGCGGCGCTGCTGCTGTTTCTGGCGGTGCAGCGCCTGCTGGTGCGCCCGATCAAAAGCGTGGTGGGCCATATGCAGCGCTATGCCGAGGCGCCGGAAGACATGCGGCGCATCATCTCGCCCACGTCGCGCGTGCGCGAACTGCGCGAGGCGGAGGAGGCGCTGCAATCCATGCAGACCCAGCTGTCGCAGTCGCTGCGGCAGAAGGAACGGCTGGCCCAGCTGGGCGGCGCCGTGGCGCGGGTCAGCCATGACCTGCGCAACATCCTGACCTCGGCGCAGCTTTTTACCGACCGTATCGAGATGTCCGAGGATCCGGCGGTCAAGCGCATGGCGCCGAAGCTGGTGGGGTCGATCACCCGTGCCGTGTCGCTGTGCGAAAGCACGCTGGCCTTCGGCAAGGCCGAAGAGCCGACACCGGTGCTGACCCAGTTCAACCTTGCGGAGCTGGTCAACGAGGTGCTGGAGGCGGAGCGGCTGGCCATCGGCGACCATGATCTGTCGCTGTCCGAGGATATTCCCGCCACGCTGCAGATTCGCGGCGATCCCGAACAGATCTACCGCGCCATCGCCAATCTGGTGCGCAACGCGCGGCAGGCGATTCTGGGCTCGGGGCAGAGCGGCGAGATCTCGGTTGCCGCGCGGGTCGAGGAAGACGCATGGGTGATCGACGTGACCGATACCGGGCCCGGCCTGCCGCTGAAGGCGCGCGAACATCTGTTCCAGCCGTTTCAGGGCGGCGCGCGCAAGGGGGGCGCGGGGCTGGGTCTGGCCATCGTGACAGAGCTTGTGCGCAATCATGGCGGCACGCTGCGCCTGCTGGACACCGGCGAGACCGGCACCAGCTTTGAAATCCGCCTGCCCATGGGCGATGTGGGATAAATGCAGAAGCTGCCGCAAGGGCAGGCAGCTTCTTTCAAAAAACCTTCAGATTGTCTCTTGCATCCCCTCCGCACTGAGTCTATTCCCCGCCCTCACGGACCGATAGCTCAGCTGGATAGAGTACTTGACTACGAATCAAGGGGTCGGGGGTTCGAATCCTCCTCGGTCCGCCACCTTCCTTCAGGAAGGTGGCGGGAATAAACGGGAAAGCCCGCCTGATCGATAGTCAGGCAGATTTCCCAAACATCCAGCACACTTATTCCCTCCTCCATATAACAGTCTATCCGCCGCGCCGGTGCTCCGCGCGGCTTTTTGCTGTCTGGCCTTCCGGATCAGCTGCGTGGCGGGCGCTGCTGCGACGTGACCTCGCGCGCCAGCGCGAGAAAGGCCGCGACCCCGGCAGAGGGATGGCGCCGACCGGGATAATAGAGGCAAAGCTCCGACCGCGGCGGCGTCCAGTCCTCCAGACAGCGGATCATCCGCCCGGCGGCCAGATCGTCCGTCACGCTCTGCTCTAGGAAGATCCCGATTCCCGCCCCCTCCAGCACGGCACGCCGCGCCACGCCGGCCTCGTCCAGCGTCAGCCGACCGGGCACGTCGACCAGCACCGTTTCGCCCTGCCGTTCGAAATGCCAGCGGAACAGCGCCCCGTTGGGCAGGCGCGCCCGCAGGCAGGCATGGGATTTGAGGTCGGCGGGATTCTGTGGCGGCGGGTGACGGGCGAAGTAGTCGGGCGAGGCCACCACGGCATAGCGCTGCGGATGCCCGAGCGAGAGGGCGATCATGTCGCTGGGCACCAGATCGCGGACCCTGACCCCAAGGTCGAAATTTTCCGCCACGATGTCGACAAGCCGCTCGTCCGTGGCCAGATCGACCTGCATCTTGGGATAGCGCCGCAGGAATTCCAGCACCAGACCGGACAGGATCTGCTGCCCGGCCAAGGCCGAGGCATTGATGCGGACCATGCCCGAGGGCGTTTCGGCCTGCGACCGCGCTTCCTCCATCGCGGTGCCGATATCCGACAGCGCGGGGCCGATCCGGTCGACGAACTGCCGCCCCGCCTCGGTCAGGGCCACGCTGCGCGTCGTGCGGTTGAAGAGGCGCACCCCCAGCCCGGATTCCAGCTGCGCGATGGCGTGGGACAGCGCCGTGCTGGACATGTCCAGATCCAGCGCCGCCGCCCGGAACGAACCGTTGCGCGCGATGGCCAGCACCGCCTCCAGATCTTTCAGCCCGACGCCCCGCATTATCCCGGTTCCCTCATCAGCGCATGCCGCTTTGTCCCTCTAATCGGGATGCCGGGCAAGGGGTAGATAGTGAGGGCAACCAAGACAAGGAGTGGACCAATGAACCTTCCCGAGCCGATTCAGAGCTATTTCGAGGCCGATGCGCGCGGTGATGGCGCGGCGCTGGCCCAGACCTTTGCCGCCGATGCCATCGTCCATGACGAAGGCAAGACCCATGAGGGGCCGGAGGCGATCCGGGCGTGGTGGCAGAAGGCCAAGGCCGACTATGCCGCCACCGCCACCCCGCTGGAACAGAGCGTCACCGAGGGCGGGTCGGTGGTCCGCGCCGAAGTCACCGGCACCTTTCCGGGCAGCCCTGCGGTCCTGACCTTCACCTTCGCGCTGGCGGGCGACCGGATCTCGCGGCTGGAGATTCGCGGATGAGCGGCTTTCTCGACCTGACCGGGGCGCGGGCGCTGGTCACCGGCGGCACGCAGGGCGCCGGCGCGGCCACCGTGGCGCTGCTGCGCGAGCTTGGCGCGACCGTGCTGACCACGGCGCGGACGCTGCCGGAGGGGGTTGACCCGGCGCTGTTCGTGGCCGCCGATCTGACCACGCCCGAAGGCTGCGCCAGCGTCGCGCAGGCCGTCCATGACCGGCTGGGAGAGATCGACATCGTGGTGCACATGCTGGGTGGATCCTCTGCCCCGGGCGGCGGCCATGCCGCGCTGACCGACGAGATCTGGCACCGCGAACTGGATCTGAACCTGTTCCCGGCGGTCAGGCTGGACCGCGTCCTGCTGCCCGGGATGGTGGCGCGGGGGCGGGGGGTGGTGATCCACGTCACTTCGATCCAGAGCGTGCTGCCCCTGCCGGAAGCCACCACCGCCTATGCGGCGGCCAAGGCGGCGCTGTCCACCTACAGCAAGAGCCTGTCGAAAGAGGTGGCCCCGAAAGGCGTCCGCGTGGTCCGGGTCTCTCCGGGCTGGATCGAGACCGATGCCTCGGTCCGGCTGGCCGAGCGGCTGGCTGCCGAAGCGGGCACCGATTACGAGGGCGGCAAGGCGCTGATCATGCAGTCGCTGGGGGGCATTCCGCTTGGCCGCCCGTCCAGCCCGGAGAACGTCGCGAGCCTCATCGCCTTTCTGGTCTCTGACCGCGCGCCCACGATCAGCGGCACGGAATACACCATCGACGGCGGGACGGTGCCGACGGTGTGACGCAGGGCCCCGCGCCGGGCGGGGCGTTTCCTTTTGCGGGGGCGTGCGGGGTGGATGCCCCGCGCGCCCTTTCGGCGGTCCTGTGGGTGCGAAAATCTTGCCGCAGTGCGGAACCAACGGACAAGGCTTCGCGTTTCTCGCCAGATATCGTCACATGCACGATACACGAAGCCGCGATAACGCGGGCGCATAACGAAGGAAGAGGCCCGGATGCCATCCCGTTCCGTTGGCAGGAATGCCCCCAAATCGTATCGCAGTCTCTTCATCTCGGACCTTCATCTGGGCGCGCGGGCCTGCCGGGTCGGACCGGTTCAGGAATTTCTGCGCGGGGTCGAGGCCGAGACGATCTATCTGGTGGGGGACATCTTCGACCTGTGGCATGGCGGGCGCCTGCACTGGACCCCGCGTCATGATGCAGTGCTGGGCGATCTGCGCGCGCGCGCGGCCCGGGGCACGCGGGTGGTCTATCTGCCCGGCAACCACGATGCGGCGATGCGCACCCCCGGAGCCCGGGTCGAAGGCTGGGAGATCTGCGAGGCCGCCCTGCACCGCGCCGCCGATGGCCGCAGCTATCTGGTGCTGCATGGCGACCAGTGCGATCCGCGTTTCCTGCGCTGGCATCTGATGACCCGGCTGGGCAGCCGCATCGATGCCAGCATGCGGCAGGTGGATGGCTGGATGCGCCGCCGCGCCGGGCTCACCGACTGGGAACGCAGCTTCATCGACCGGATCTATGCGTGGTCCTACAACATGCTGGCCATGGGCGACGGGTTCGAAACCAAGCTGACCAAGCTTGCCGAGGCGGCAGGCGCCACCGGGGTGATCTGCGGCCATTCCCACAAGCCGGGCGTGCGCACCCATGGCCAGATGACCTATGCCAATTGCGGCGACTGGGTCGACAGCCTGACCGCGCTGGTCGAGGATTTTGACGGGCGCCTGCAGCTTCTGGCCTATGAGCGGGTGCCGGTTCCGGCAAGCCGCCCCAGCAGCGGCACCTCTGCCGAAGGGGGCGCACTGGCCGGGGGGGCTGCGACGTGACGCTGCTGCTGGCGGGCATTCTGGCCTTCACCCTTGCCGTGCATCTGCTGAGCGCGGCACTGGCCGCCCTGCGCTATCTGCGGCCCGAGCCGCCCGACCCCCAGCACCTGCCGTCCCTGTCGCTGATCCGCCCGATCTGCGGGCTGGATGCCTTTGACGAGGAAACCCTGCGGTCCTCCTTCGAGCAGGATTACCCCGAATACGAGGTGATCTTCTGCGCCGCGCGCGACAGTGACGCCGCCGTGCCGCTGGTGCGGCGGCTGATCGCCGACCATCCGCAGGTGCGGGCGCAGCTTCTGATCGGCGACACGCGGCTTTCGGGCAATCCCAAACTCAACAACCTGTTCAAGGGCTACGAGGCCGCCACCAGCGACTGGCTGGTGATGACCGACAGCAACCTGCTGCTGGACCGCGATTATCTGCGCCGCCTGATGGCGGTCTGGCGCGAGGATACCGGGCTGGTCTCGGCCCCGCCGGTGGGCACGCGCCCGGCGAATTTCTGGGGGGCGGTGGAATGCGCCTTCCTGAACAGTTCCCAGGCGCGCTGGCAGCTGGCGGCGGACGAGCTGGGGCAGGGCTTTGCGCAGGGCAAGACGCTGTTCTGGCGCCGCGAGGTGCTGGAGGCGGGCGGCGGGCTGGCCGCGCTGGGGCGCAAGCTGGCCGAAGACGTGGCCTCCACCCGGCTGGTGCGCGCGCAGGGGCTGCGGGTGCGGCTGGCGCAGCGGCTTTTTGCGCAGCCGGTGGGGCATCGCACCGCCCGCAGCGTCTGGGACCGGCAGCTGCGCTGGTCGCGGGTGCGGCGCGACGGCTTCCCGATGCTGTTTCTGGCCGAGATCGCGCAGGGCCCGGTTCTGCCGCTGGTCGCGGTGGCGGGACTTGGCCTGACGGGCGTTGTGCCTCTGGTGCCTGCTCTGGCAGGACTGATGCTGCTCTGGTATATGGCGGAACTGGGACTGGCCCGGCTTGCGGGCTGGCCCGCCGGGGCGCGGGATCTGGCCGCGATGATTTTGCGTGACCTCTTGCTGCTGCCGCTGTGGATCGCCACATGGGCAGGGCGCGGCATCACCTGGCGCGGCACGGATATGACGCCGGAGCGGATTTCCGGCACGTCGGAGTAACGGTGTGATCGGACTAGAAACGGTAACCGCGCTGATCGTGAAGGACGGCCTCGCGATTCTTGCACCCATCGCGATGCTGGAAGGCCCCATCGTCACGGTCATCGCCGCATGGCTGGCCAGCCGTGGCCTGCTGGACATCTGGAGCGTGGCCATCGTGGTCATCGTCGCCGATATCGTGGGCGACATGCTGTATTACGCGCTGGGGCGCTGGGGGCTGAACCGCCTGCCGCAGCCTTGGCTGGTGAAGCTGGGGCTGAACCGGGTCCGGCTTGCCTCGCTGGCGGGACATTTCCACGAAAAGGGTGGTCGTACGCTGGTCTTTGGCAAGCTGACCCATACCGCCGGGGCGCCGATCCTTGTGGCGGCGGGGCTGGCGCGCATGTCGCTGTGGCGGTTCTTCTGGGTCAACCTGCTGGCCACCATCCCGAAAAGCCTGTTCTTCGTGGTGCTGGGCTACACGCTGGGCTCCGCCTACAGCCAGATCGACAACTGGATCGCCCGCGCCTCGCTGGTGGTGCTGGGGGCCATGGTGCTGGCCGGGGCGGCATGGGTGTTCCGCAAAAGCGTCAAGGGCCTGCGCCGGTGACCGAGCTGAGCTGCATCATCCCCGCCTATAACGAGGCGCCGCGCATCGCCGCAGTGCTGGAGGCGGTGCTGGCGCATCCGCTCATCACCGAGGTGATCGTGGTGGATGACGGCTCGCAGGACGAGACGGCGGAGGTGGCGGAGCGGTATCTGGCGCAGCATCCGCAGCTGCGCGTGCTGCGTCAGCCGCAGAACGGCGGCAAGAGCCGCGCCGTGGCCACGGGCATCGAGGCGGCAGAGGGCCGCTGCCTGCTGCTGCTGGACAGTGACCTGCTGGGCCTTGATGCCGCGCAGATCACCGCGCTGGCAGAGCCGGTGCTGTCGGGCCGCGCCGGGGCCGCGATCAGCCTGCGCCGCAACGCGCCGCTGATCTGGCGGCTGATCGGCATTGATTACATCTCGGGCGAACGGGTGATGCCGCGCGCGCTGCTGACCGGGCGCACCGACCGGCTGCGCGCCCTGCCGCGCTTCGGGCTGGAGGTGTTCATCAACCGGCTCTGGCTGGAGGCGGGGCTGCAGGTCGCCGTGGTGCGCTGGCCCGAGGTCGAAAGCCCGTGGAAACACGCCAAGCGCGGCGGCTGGGTGGCGGGGATCCGCGCCGATGTGGCGATGCTGGGCGACATCTTCCGCACCGTGCCCCCGCGCGAGACGCTGCGGCAGGTCATGGCGCTGCGCGCCCGCCGCCTGCCGTAACCCATGTTCGACGCAAGGCTTGCCCCGCTGCAGCGGCGCCTGCTGCAGCCGCTGGCGCAGCACCTGCATGCGCAGGGCGTGCGGGCGGACACCCTTACGCTGGCGGGCTTTGCGCTGGGGCTGCTGGCGGTGGGGGCTGCGGCGGCGGGTCTGCCGCTGCTGGCGCTGGCGGGGCTGCTGGCCAACCGGCTGGCGGACGGGCTGGATGGGGCCGTGGCGCGGCTGGCAGGCCCCACGGATCGCGGCGCCTTTCTGGACATCGCGCTGGATTTCCTGTTCTACGCGCTGTTCCCGCTGGGATTTGCGCTTGCCGATCCCGCCGCGAACGCGCTGCCTGCGGCGGTGCTGATCGCCAGCTTCATCGGCACGGGATCGTCCTTTCTGGCCTTTTCGCTGATCGCGGACCGGCGCGGGCTGAAAGCGGCGGACTATCCCAGCAAGGGCATTTATTATCTGGGCGGTCTGACCGAGGGGGCAGAGACCATCGCGCTTTTTGTGGCTTTCTGCCTGTTTCCGCAGGCCTTTGCGCCCTTGGCGCTGATCTTTGCTGCGGCCTGCACCTTTACCACGGCGCTGCGCCTGCTGGCGGGCTGGCGGATGTTCGGCTAACGCCCCCGCAGCAGCCGGAGCGGCAGGCGCCACGCGGCCCGGCGCAGCAGAGCGGCATAGTCCACCTCTCCGGCCAGCAGATCCATGTAGCGCAGCTTCATCGTGGCGGAGTCGCGAAAGGCCTGCCGGAACAGCCCGCCGCAACGGTCGGAAAACACCAGCGGGCGCAGCATCCGGGCGTGGCGCAGCGCGCGCAGCGTGGGGGCCAGCGCGCGGGCATAGCGGGGCAGGGCGCTGTCGGGGCGCCCTGCGGCCAAGGCGGCGATCACCGCCTCTGCCGCCAGATGGCCGCTCAGGAGCGCATGGGCGATGCCTTCGCCGGTGATCGGATCGACCAGCCCCGCCGCATCGCCCGCCAGCAGCATCCGCCCGTGCCCCGGCACCCGGCGCAGTTCGCCAAAGGGCAGGTGATGGCCCATCACCCGCGCCCCCGCCTGATCGGGGAGCAGCGCCAGATAGGCCGCCAGCCGCGCCTTCATGTCAGGATTGCGCGCCTGCAGCCCGCCCACGCCGATGGTGGTGCTGCCGGATTTGGCGAAGCGCCAGCCATAGCCCCATGCCGCCACGCCAAAATCCACCTGCAGGCTCTGATCCTCTGACGGCGGCGCCTCGATTTCCAGCGCAAAGCCGATGGTGGCGGGATCGAAGGCGCGCCCGAACAGATGCCGCGCCACCGCGCTGTTCACCCCGTCCGCGCCAAGGATCAGCGGGGCCCGCAGCGCGGCGCCGTTGCGCAGCTGCACGAAACCGGGCGCAAGGCCCGCCACGGGATGTCCGGTGAAATCCTCCGCCCCGGCCTGCAGCGCCTGCGCCAGCAGATGCGCGTCAAGCCCGAGCCGGGTGGTCAGGTAGACGGGCGGGCCGCCGGTGATCTGGCCAAGCGGGGCGCCACGGTCGAAAAACGACAGGCTGTCGCGGCGTTCCAGCAGGTCGGCGGGCAGCGGCTGGCGCAGCGCCCGCAGCGCGCGGCCGGTGACCAGCCCGCCGCAGAGCTTCACCCGGGGAAAGCGCGCCTTGTCCACCAGCGCCACGCGCAGCCCCGCCCGCGCCGCGCAAAGCGCCGCCGCCGATCCCGCCGGGCCGGCGCCGATCACCACAAGGTCATAGCGGGGCGCGGACATGGCGGGGCTGCTCCGGAAAAAGGGCGGGAGCCGAAATGCGGGGCTCTCTGCGCGCAATCTCGCGCATGGGCATGGTCGGGGGGAAGCGTTTTCCGGCGGGTCTGCGCCGAAATTCGGCAGGGCTGGGCCTTGGGGAACCCATTCCTGCATCCAGCCGTTGATCGGCATCGCCCCCATGGGGCCGCAGATCCACAGGAAGGAGATCCGCATGTCGCTTGGAAAGATCGTTCGCCGGGCCGCTCAGGCCTTTGCCAGCCATAAGATGCGCGGCGCGAACCGCCCGGTGCGGCACCAGCCGGTCAAGCGCGGGCGCAGCGGTAAGGCGCAGCTTGTGTCGCAGGCGCTGCGGCTGGCGCGCCGCAAGTTCTGACCATTCTTTTTCAGAACGCGGCTTTGACCGGTGGTCAAACCCGGCACCTTGCTATAACAGAAGGGGCGGCCCCGGTGGACCGCCCCTTCCTTGCGGGGCTGGGCGCCCCACCTGAACCGAATTAGGCGAGCTGGATGTTGATGGCGCTTTCGCGGCCATCCCGGCCTGCCTGCAGGTCATAAGTGACCTTCTGATTGTCCTTCAGGCCGGTAAGGCCCGAACGCTCGACCGCGGAGATGTGGACGAAAACGTCCTTGGAGCCGCCATCGGGAGCGATAAAGCCGTAGCCCTTGGTGGTGTTGAACCACTTCACGGTGCCAGTTGCCATGGGTTTGACCCTTTCAAGTTCCTGTCGGTGCTGCCCGCGGGAGTGCGACAGCGCGGCTTAGTCACGTCTGGTTCGAATGACTGCGTGCCGGATAGGGAACTTGGTCGTCGAATAGAGTTCTAGCGGGCAAGAGACTCGCATGAAATCGGCAAAATCTCAAGAGGATTCGCGGGAATCCGGCGGGCTCCGCCGGTCTGTCCAGCCCTGTCTGGCGCCTTTGCACGCTTGCATCGGCGCCTGCCCTGAGGTCATGTCGACCCCGGGAAAAGGGAGAGGGACATGCTGGACCTGTTTTGGCTGGGGATCGTGATGGGGCTTGGCGGCACGGTCGCCATGGACCTGTGGGGGCTGCTGCTGCATCTGGCCGCAGGCATGCCCAAACCCGCATGGCGCAATCCGGGGCGCTGGGTGGCGCATCTGCCACGGGGCCGGGTGTTTCACGACAGCATCGCCACGGCAGAGCCGGTGCCCGGCGAGGTGGCGATCGGCTGGGTCTTTCACTACGCGGTCGGCGCCATCTACGGCGTCGCGTTCCTGCTGCTGGCGGGGCGGGGCTGGCTCGCCGATCCGGTGTTCCTGCCGCTCTGGATTTTTTCGCTGGTGACCATCGCGGCGGGCTGGTTCCTGCTGCATCCCGGCATGGGGCTGGGCTGGGCCCTGTCGCGCACGCCCACCCCTTGGAAGGGGCGGGCGATGGGGCTGGTGGCGCATACCGTCTTTGCGCTTGGCATGTGGGCGGCAGCGTGGCTTTTCGCCTGACCTAGAGCATGGCCCAGTCGGTGAAGCGGAATTCCGGCTCCGGCTGTTGCGGCTGCGAAGGGGCGGGATGCGGGGTCATGTCGGGCTCCGGTCAGGGATAAGGGTCAGGGTTACGGCAGGATGGCACCACGCCATCCGCCTGTCAGGTCAGGTATTCCTCCGCCACCGTCACGAAAATCCCCGCGCACGACAACGTGCACGGGGAAAGGTCTCGTCTTCGGGAAACCGGCGGATTGTCGCGGATCAGCGGGTGAATTTCTTGAACTTCACCCGTTTCGGTTCCAGCGCGTCGGTGCCAAGCCGCCGCTTCTTGTCTTCTTCGTAATCCTCGAAGTTGCCTTCGAACCATTCCACATGGGCGTCGCCTTCGAAGGCGAGGATATGCGTGCAGATCCGGTCAAGGAAGAACCGGTCGTGCGAGATGACCACGGCGCAGCCCGCAAAATCCACCAGCGCGTCTTCCAGCGCCCGCAGGGTTTCCACGTCCAGGTCGTTGGTCGGTTCGTCGAGCAGCAGCACGTTGCCGCCCTCTTTCAGCAGCCGCGCCATGTGCACGCGGTTGCGTTCGCCGCCCGACAGCAGGCCCACCTTTTTCTGCTGGTCGGTGCCCTTGAAGTTGAAGGCACCGCAATAGGCGCGGGAGTTGATTTCCGCATCGCCCAGCTTGATGAGTTCCGCCCCGCCCGAGATCGCTTCCCAGACGTTGGCATCGGGGTCCAGATCGTCGCGCGACTGGTCGACATAGGACAGCTGCACGGTGTTGCCGAGCGTGATGGTGCCCTCGTCAGGCTGTTCCTGACCGGTGATCATCTTGAACAGGGTCGACTTGCCCGCGCCGTTCGGACCGATCACGCCGACGATGCCGCCGGGCGGCAGGGCAAAGGACAGGTTCTCGATCAGCAGCTTGTCGCCCATCGCCTTCTTGACGTTCTCAAGCTCCAGAACCTTGGCCCCCAGCCGCTCGCCGTTCGGAATGACGATCTGCGCCTTGCCGACGCGTTCGCGCACCGACTGGTCGGCCAGCTTCTCATAGGACTGGATCCGCGCCTTGGACTTGGCCTGACGCGCCTTGGCGCCCTGCCGCATCCATTCCAGTTCGCGTTCCAGCGTCTTCTGCTTGGCCTTGTCCTCGCGGGCTTCCTGCAGCAGGCGCTTGGCCTTCTGGTCCAGCCAGCTGGAATAGTTGCCCTCGTAGGGGATGCCGCGGCCCCGGTCGAGTTCGAGGATCCAGCCGGTGATGGCATCAAGGAAGTAACGGTCGTGGGTCACGATCAGGATCGTGCCCTTGTACTCCACCAGATGGTTCTGCAGCCATGCGATGGTTTCGGCATCAAGGTGGTTGGTCGGTTCGTCGAGCAGCAGCATGTCGGGCGCTTCCAGCAGCAGCTGGCACAGCGCGACGCGGCGCTTTTCGCCGCCCGACAGGGTGGTGACATCGGCATCGTCCGCCGGGCAGCGCAGCGCCTCCATGGCGATGTCGATCTGGCTGTCCAGATCCCACAGGTTCTGCGCGTCGATCTCGTCCTGCAGCGCCGCCATCTCGTCGGCGGTCTCGTCCGAGTAATTCATCGCAAGTTCGTTGTACTTGTCGAGCTTGGCCTGTTTCGCCGCCACGCCCAGCATGACGTTGCCGCGCACGTCAAGATTGGGGTCAAGTTCGGGCTCCTGCGGCAGGTAGCCGACCTTCGCGCCCTCGGCGGCCCATGCCTCGCCGCTGAAATCCTTGTCCATGCCGGCCATGATGCGCAGCAGCGTGGATTTCCCCGAGCCGTTGACGCCCACGACACCGATCTTGACGCCGGGCAGGAAGCTGAGACGGACGTTTTCGAAACATTTCTTGCCGCCCGGATAGGTCTTGGAAACGCCTTCCATGTGGTAGACATACTGATAGCTGGCCATCGGATCCTCCGGTTCATGCGACGGCGCCTGTATCGCACCGGACAGGGCGAATGCAAATGGCTTTGCGGCGCAGATCGGCTGAAAACCCCGCGACTGTTAAGGGAATCGTAGCGGCCGGTCTGCATAAGCTGCGGCATTGCGGGGAGGCCCGCCAGTCGCGGAGGGACCATCTTGTCTGCAAAGGTGCAAAAGCCGCTCCGGTTCTGGAGACGGCTCAGACTGATCCACAAAATGCCCATGATGATCGGCCTTCCCTGCCTGCTGTGCACGATGCTGGTCGGCGGGATGGTCTATCATCTGGCGGCGGAACAGCTGCGGCGGCAGCAGGAAAACGGCTTCCGCCAGCTGCTTGGCGAACGCGAAAAGGCGCTGCAGGGCTGGCTGGAGTCCATCGGCTCGGATCTGACGGTGCTGGGCACCACGCCCTCGGTGCGCGAGGCGCTGCAGCGGTTCTCCGCCGCGTGGGAGCGGATGGGGGAGGATCCGGGCGCGCTGCTGACCGCCGCCTATATCGACGAGAATCCGCATCCCGTGGGCAAGAAGGACGAGCTGGACGTGGCCTCCGACGGTTCCGCCTGGAGCCGCAGCCACAAGGACTATCACCCCGGCCTGCGCAGTTTCCAGAGGCAGGGCGGCTATTACGACCTGTTCCTTTTTGATGAGCACGGCAACCTTGTCTATTCCGTGTTCAAGGAACGGGATTTCGCCACCAATGTCCTGACCGGGCCACATGCGCAAAGCGGGCTGGGCGATGTGTTCCGGGCCGCTGCCGCCGGGATGGAGGGCGAGGTGTATCATTCCGACGTCGCCGCCTATGAGCCCAGTGCCGGTGCGGCGGCCAAATTCGCCGCGACGCCGATCTTTGGCCGCGCAGGGCGCCCGCTGGGAGTGGTGGCGCTGCAGGTGCCGCTTGACCACATGGCGCAGGTGCTGGATTCCTCCAGCTTGCTGGGGCTGACCGGGCGGGTCTATGCGGTCAGCGAGGACGGGCAGGCGCTGAACGCGATCGGCGCGGCGCAAAGCTACCAGACGCTGGCGCCGCTGCCCGCCACGCCGCAGATCCTTGCCGCCGCGGAGGGCCGGACGGTCACGCTGCGCGGCAGTGTCGGACTGTCCGGGCAGCCGGTGGTCAGCCTGACCAGCACGCTGAACCTTGCCGGCACGCAATGGGGATTCGTGCTGGAACAGGATCTTTCCGAGGCGGAGGCGGGGCCGGCCACGCTCTGGCGGCTGACCGTCATCGGGCTGGCGCTGGCCTCGGCGGTGGTGCTGATTCTGGCCTTTCTGGTGGCGCGCATGGTGACGCGGCGGATCGCGCTGATGGCGCGGGGGGTCCAGAACATGTCCGGCGGCGATTTTGACGGGCTTCGGCAGGAGGTTCTGGCCCCCGATGAACTGGGGGACATCGCTCGCGCGCTTGACGGGTTCAGGGCGGAACTGGTCAGCGGACAGGCAGCGGCTGCGGCGCAGGACCACCATCTTGCCCAGCAGCGCGAGGTCACCGACCGGCTCAGCGCCGCGCTTTCCGAACTGGCGGGGGGCAAGCTGACCTGTCGGCTGGAGACGCCGATGGGCGAGGCTTACGAGCCGCTGCGCCGCGATTTCAACGCCACCGTGGATGCCCTGCGCGACATCGTGGCGGATCTGCATTCCGGCGCGGCGGCGATCGGAGAAAGCGCCAGCGGCCTGAGTTCGGGAACCGACCAGCTGTCGCGGCGGACCGAAACCCAGGCCGCCACGCTGGAGCAGACGGCAGCCGCGATGGAGGAAATGGCCTCGACCTCCAGATCGACGGCAGAAGGCGCGGGTGCCATCGTCGCCGCCATCGACGCCGCCCGGCGCGAGGCGGAGCGCGGCGAAGAGGTGCGGGGGCGCACCTTCGCTGCCATGGCCGGGATCGAGACCTCGTCGCAGCAGATCGGGCAGATCATCCGCGTCATGGAGGATATCGCCTTCCAGACCAACCTTCTGGCGCTGAATGCGGGGGTCGAGGCCGCGCGGGCCGGAGAGGTGGGGCGGGGCTTTGCCGTGGTCGCCTCGGAGGTGCGGGCGCTGGCGCAGCGCTCCTCCGAAAGCGCGGCCGAGATCCGCAGCCTTGTCGCCTCCTCCGGTGCGACGGTCAGCGCCGGGGTGAAGCTGGTGTCGGAAATGGGCCAGTCCATCGAGACCATTCTGGCGCAGATCACCGCCGCAGCGGAAAAGGTCCGCGACATCGCCATGAGCGCTGGCGAGCAGGCGACCGCCACCACCGAGATCAACAGCGGCATTGCCATGCTGGACGAGGTCACCCAGCAGAATGCCGCCATGGCGGAGCAAAGCGCCGCCGCAACGCTGGAACTGCTGGGGCATGCGCGACGGCTGGGAGATCTGGTGGCGCGCTTTGACAGCGGCAATGAGGCGGGGCTGTCGACTGCCGCTGCCGCGTGGCAGGTGGATGCGGCGCAGGACCGGTCGCTGCCGCCGCCCGTGCCGATGGCCCTGCCGATGCGGCAGGCCGCGGGCAGTGCAGTGTGGCAGGAGTTCTGACACCCTCCCGCGCTGGCTTTATCCGCCGGGCGCAAGGCCTGTTGGCAAGGGGTCCATGGGGCGGGTGTCACGGGCGCGGGGGGCGGGATCCTGGCAGGGCAACCGGCGCGAGGGTCTGGCAGCGCAACCGGAGCGAGCCGTGGCAGGCACCGGGTGCGATCAAGAGGGAAAGATTGCCAGACGCTGTCGCTCCGGCGGGGCTCGGTCAGACAAGATCCCGACGGACGGAGGGGGGCCGGCAGGGGGCTCCTGCATAGGGATTGGGTAGGCAGCAGTCGGGCAGATGAGGACAGACAAGGCTTCGGCATATATGCAGGATCAGGCCGAGTGAGGGCGCAGAAGCGGAGAAAGGCAGAGACTGTCGGGGCGGGCCTGCTGGGGCTTGATCCCGTTCTGCAACGCTGGAAGATCTCTCGCGCCTCGCGCCTCGCGCCTCGCGCCTCGCGCCTCGCGCCTCGCGCCTCGCGCCTCGCGCCTCGCGGTGCCGGCCTGATGCGACAGGTGTTCGTTGTGATGCTTGACCGGCCCGTCCAGTGCGCGCGCTTCGTCGATCATCATGGCAAGCTCTGCGGCAGAAAAGGCGATGCTCTGCCGCGACGAGGCCTACGGGAATTCTGCCGGGACGTGTCGGGTGCTCCCTGCCGCTCTTGTGGCTGCGGGGGCGGGCGCGTCCTGAGCGCGCAGCCGAGTTTGTTGGCAAGGGCAACCCGAGGGGCTTGCGGCTGCGGTCGCTCTGCGGGTTTGGTCACGCGCGCTGCGCCGCAGAGCCGGTGCTGCGCTGCGGGCCCTGCATGGACCGTGGCGCTGACCATCCTGCCACCGCATCGCCTCTGCGGGGCTGCCGCGCGGCTGGTGCCCTTTGCATCCGTGCACCGCGGAGCTGGCGTGACCTTCGGGCGCGCTTTTCGGCGAGGTTGCCGCCGTCAGGGGCGCGTCCTGGCGTCCTTCCTGCCATGGCCCTTGCGCCACCGGCCCCGGCCTCCCGGTTCGCGGCCCCGGGAGGCTGGCTCCGTGGCGGCATCCTGCGGCGCTCGTCTGCCAGTCTGGCAAGGGGCGTTTTTTGCAGGGACGGCGTGGTGGAACTGGCCCGGTTGGCCACCGGGCGGCCTCTGCTGCGCCGTCCAGAGGCGGGCGGTCCCTGCTGGTCGGGATCAGTTTCGGGTTGAATGATCCCGTGTTCCGGTCTCTTTCTGCATCTCGCCCTGAAGGGCCAGACGGAAAGGAAGGCGCGATGCGCTGGAACGCATATGAGACGGGGTTTTTCCTGCGCGCGGGGCAGCGGGTGGGATTGCTGGGCGGGTCTTTCGACCCTCCCCATGCCGGTCATGTGCATATCACGCGCGAAGCGCTCAAGCGCTTTCAGCTTGACCGGGTGATCTGGCTGGTCAGCCCCGGCAATCCGCTCAAACCGCAGGGCCCGGCGCCCATGGCCGAGCGGATCGCGGCGGCGCGGCGGCTGATGAGCGACCCCCGGGTCATCGTCAGCGGCATAGAGGCGCTGGCGGGCACGCGCCACACCGCGCGCACGCTGGTCCTGCTGCGCCACGGCTTTCCGGGGGTGCGGTTCGTCTGGCTGATGGGGGCGGACAATCTGGCCCAGCTGCACCGCTGGGAGGACTGGCACAGCATCATGACCGGCGTGCCGGTCGGGGTGCTGGCCCGCCCCGGCAGCCGCATGGCCGCGCGCGACTCCGTGGCCGCCAGCGTCTATCGCGGCGCGCGCCTGCCGGAACGCGCGGCCCCGCGGCTGGCGCTGGCGGACGCGCCCGCATGGTGCTTTGTCAACATGCCCATGATCGCGCTCAGCTCTACCCAGCTGCGCGCGGCGCGGGCCGAATGAAATGTGATCGCGGCAGGGACGGGCACCGCTTGTCGCCGCGCCGGGGCTGAGGTTAGATCGCGCCATGACATCCGTAGTTTCCCGCCGTGCCTTTCTTGGCTCCGCCCTTGCGGCGGGGCTTGTGTCCACTGCCGCCTGTGCTGGCGCGCCTCAGGCCTCGCTACGCCCGGTGGCGCGGGGGGAGGATATCCGCCTGCGCGGGCTCACCTCGGTGGACGAGCTGATCGATGGCGCGGGGCTGGGCGGCAGCGTCGGCTTTGCGGTGCTTGATGCCGCTTCGGGGCGGCTGCTGGAGGATCATCAGGGCCAGCGGGGCCAGCCCCCGGCCAGCGTCGCCAAAGCGCTGACCTCTGCCTATGCGCTGGACACGCTGGGGCCCGACTTCCGCTTTGCCACGGAGGTGCTGGCCACGGGGCCGGTGACCGATGGCATGGTGGCGGGCGATCTGGTGCTGAATGGTGGCGGCGATCCGACGCTGGACACGGACGGGCTGGCGGCGCTTGCGGCACAGCTGAAGGCCGCGGGCCTGCGCGGGGTCACGGGCCGGTTTCTGGTCTGCGGCGGTGCGCTGCCCTATGCGCGCGCCATCGATCCGGACCAGCCGGAACATGTGGGCTACAACCCCGCCGTGTCGGCGCTGAACCTGAATTACAACCGGGTGCATTTCGAATGGCGCCGCGGCGGCGACGGCTATCAGGTGAGCATGGATGCGCCTTCGGCCACGCGGCGGCCTGCGGTGCGGATGGCCCGCATGGGGCTGGTGGCGCGGGATGCCCCGCTTTACACCTATGCCGATGGCGGCGGGTTCGATGACTGGACCGTGGCGCGGGGCGCGCTGGGCAGTGGCGGCGCCCGCTGGCTGCCGGTGCGCAAGCCCGAGCTTTATGCGGGCGAGGTGCTGCAGGCGCTGGCCGCCGAGCAGGGGCTGCGCCTGCCCGCGCCGCAGGTCATCGCCACCCCTCCGGCCGGGACCGCGCTGGCGCGGCACAGCAGCGCGCCGCTGTCGGTCGTGCTGCGCGACATGCTGAAGTTTTCCACCAACCTGACCGCCGAGGTCGTGGGCATGTGGACCACGCGCGCCCGTCTGGGCCGGGCGGTGGGCCTGCGCGAGTCGGCGGGGCAGATGAACGGCTGGGCCAAGGCGCGGCTGGGGCTGGCCGATGTGGCGCTGGTGGATCATTCCGGGCTGGGGCCGCAGAGCCGGATTTCGGCACAGGACATGGCGCAGGCCCTGCTGCAGGTCAACCAGCGCCTGCCGCTGAAGCCGATGATGAAGCCTTTCCCGCTGCTGGACAGCCGGGGGCGGCCGATCCCCAATTCTCCGCTGACGGTGCAGGCCAAGACCGGCACGCTGAACTTTGTCAGCGGTCTTGCGGGATTTGTGGATACGCGGGACGGGCGGCAGATGGTGTTCGCCATCTTCTGCGCCGATCTGCCCCGGCGGGACGCGCTGTCGCGCGCCGAGATGGAGCGTCCGGAGGGGGGGGCTGCGTGGAACCGCCGCGCCAAGGGGCTGCAGCAGGATCTGATCGAACGCTGGGCCGTGCTTTACGGCAGCTGAGCCATGACGGCGGGGGCGGGGCTGTTGCCCGCCGCCGCCCCCAGCAGGGGCAGCAGGCAGAGCAGGGCGGTCGCGGTGATCGTGAACATCTGGCGCATCGTAAACTCTCCGGTCTGGCACTGGGATCGCTGAACCCCCGTCAGGCCTGACTACGGCAGAGCTGCGCGGCGCGCAGGTCCGGAATACCGGACCCGCGCCGCAGCCGGGTCAGCCGCGCAGATGCCGGGCGCGGGCGCCGCGTTCGATGGCCGCAGCATGCAGCCGGTCCAGATCCAGCTCGTAACGGATCTCTTCCAGAAGGCGCAGTTCGGCCTCGCGCAGCGAGCCGTCGGCGGCGGCCACGTCGCAGGCCAGCGCATAGGCGGTCTCGTTCAGCCGTTCCGGCAGGTGGTTGCGGATCAGGCCGAACAGGGCATCAAGCCCGTCTTCCTGTTCGAACAGGTCGAAGACCATATCCGCGATGACCCGCATGCGGTCGATGTCATAGGCGCCAAAGATCGGCAGCAGGTTCACCGCCGATTCGATCTTGACCAGTTCCGCGGTGCGGATGTTCTGGTCCGAGGCCGATACGGCGATCATCAGCGCCACAAGGCAGTCCTGCGGCGAGAGCGGTTGGGGGGAGGCTTCGGGCACGGACAGGACTCCTATGGTCATTCACCGGGCAATTTATTGACCCCGCGCCCCGCCTGCAATAGGACGCGGGCGCACCTGTTCCCCCGGAGGGAACGCATTTTCTGGAGAGTTTGAGATGTCCCAACTGCGCGAAGCCGCCCTGACCTCGAAGGCCTGGCCCTTTGAAGAGGCGCGCCGGGTCCTCAAACGCTACGAAAAGGCGCCGCCCGAAAAGGGCTATGTGCTGTTCGAGACGGGCTATGGCCCCTCTGGCCTGCCGCATATCGGCACGTTCGGCGAGGTGGCGCGCACCACGATGATCCGCCGCGCCTTTCAGCTGATTTCCGACATTCCGACCCGGCTGATCTGCTTTTCGGATGACATGGACGGGATGCGCAAGGTTCCCGAAAACGTGCCCAATCAGGCGCTGCTGCACGAGAACCTGCAGCGCCCGCTGACCCGCGTGCCCGACCCGTTCGAGCAGTTCGACAGCTTTGGCGATCACAACAACGCCATGCTGCGGCGGTTTCTGGACACGTTCGGCTTCGAATACGAATTCTATTCGGCGACCGAGTTCTATGCCTCGGGGCAGTTCGACGAGATCCTGCTGCGCTGCGCCGAGAAATATGATGACCTGATGGCCATCATGCTGAAATCGCTGCGGGAAGAGCGTCAGCAGACCTATTCGATCTTCCTGCCGATCCACCCCGAAACGGGCCGCGTGCTGTATGTGCCGATCAAGCATGTGGATGCCGCCGCAGGCACCGTGACCTTTGACGACGAGGACGGGCGGGAATGGACGCTGCCGGTCACCGGCGGCAATGTGAAGCTGCAGTGGAAGCCCGATTTTGGCGCCCGCTGGGCAGCCCTTGGCGTCGATTTCGAGATGTATGGCAAGGACCATTCCACCAATACCCCGATCTATGACGGCATCTGCCGCGCCTTGGGCGTGCGCCCGCCGGAGCATTTCACCTATGAGCTGTTCCTTGACGATCAGGGGCAGAAGATCAGCAAATCCAAGGGCAATGGCCTGTCGATCGACGAATGGCTGACCTATGCCGCGTCGGAATCGCTGAGCTATTTCATGTTTCAGAAGCCCAAGACGGCCAAGCGGCTGTGGTGGGACGTGATTCCCAAGGCGGTGGACGAATACCACCAGCAGCTGCGCGCCTATCCCGACCAGACGCCGGAGCAGCAGGTCAACAACCCGGTCTGGCACATCCATGGCGGCGACGTGCCCGAATCGAAGATGGTGGTGCCGTTTTCCATGCTGCTGAACCTCGCCTCTGCCGCCGGGGCCGAGGACAAGGACACGATGTGGGCCTTTATCCGCCGTTACGCGCCGGAGGCCAATCCCGGCACGCATCCCGATCTGGATGCGGCGGCGGGCTATGCGGTGCGTTACTTCAACGATTTCGTGAAGCCCACCAAGCAGTTCCGCGCCCCCGGCGCGCAGGAGGCCGCCGCGCTGGAGGATCTGGCGAGCCGGCTGGAAGCCTATGACGGCGCGGTGGAGGACGAGGCGCTGCAGACGCTGGTCTTTGCCGTGGGCAAGGAGCACGGGTTCGAGAACCTGCGCGACTGGTTCAAGGCGCTTTACGAGGTGCTGCTGGGGCAAAGCCAGGGGCCGCGCTTTGGCGGGTTCATCGCCCTTTATGGCGTGGCCGAAACCGCCGCGCTGATCCGCGACGCGCTGGCAGGCAAGCTGGCCTGATGACGTGCGCCCGCCCGGATTGACGGGCGGGCACCCCGCTCTAGCTTGACGCATGGTCAAGGTGGAGGTGTGGTGATGAGGGCTCTGGTTCTGGCGGCTGTGATGGCCGCAGGTCTTGCCGGGCAGGCCGTGGCGCAGGAGGGCGACATTGCCGCGACGATCCGCGGGCAGATGGACGCGTTTCTGGCCGAGGATCCGGCGCGAGCCTTCACCTATGCCAGCCCCGGCATTCAGGGCCTGTTCGGCACGCCCGACAATTTCGCCCGCATGGTGCGCGACGGCTATCCGATGGTCTGGCGGCCCGATGACGTGCGCTTTGGCCCGCTGCGGCAGGTCGAGGGCGCGCAGCTGCAGTCGGTCTATGTCACCGATGCCGACGGGCGGGCGCATCTGCTGGAATACCGGATGGAACAGATCGACGGGCGCTGGCGCATCGCGGGCGTGCGTCTGCTGCAGGCGCCCGAAGCCTCGGTCTGAGCTGCTGACGCCGGATCCGTTGCCGCAGCGCCGGGAGCAGCGTCACGCCGGGCGCGATTTCCGTTAACCCCTGCCTGATACCTCCCTGTCGCGCGGGGCCGGGTGGCCCTGTTGCACGCGCAGCAGCAGAGGATCGACGGCATGAACATTGCGGTGACCCAAGGTGTGGAGCTTTCCCCCACGCCGTTTTCCCAAGGGCTGAACCACTGGTCACGGGGAGACGGCACGCCCGGATCCGACAGTTATGACAGCCTGCCCACGGCGGCTTTCGTTCCGGCGGATCAGGATTTTGGCGGCGCGCTGGAGCTGCAGAAAACCGAAGCCACGCAGAAGCTGCGCTACATGGGCAATACGCCGATCCTGCCGGGCGTTTATCTGCGCGTCACGGCGCGGGTGAAGGCGCTGTCGGGGCCGCTGCCCGCCGTGCGGATCGCCGCTTGGGCGGGGCGGGGGGCGCAGGCGGTGACCGGGCTGCCGCTGCAGGGCCCGGCACGGGCGCTGACCAGCTATGGCGCGGTGGTGGAGGTGTCGGCCATCGTCGGCACCGGCACGCGGCAGGGGGTGGACATGCCTTGGGGCATGGAGCCGACGCTGGGCCATTTCGGGCTGGATCTGACCGGGCCGGTGGGGGGCGTGGTCCGGATCGACGATCTGCAGATCGAGGATGTGAGCCAGGTTTTCCTGCGCGACATGCTGGCCATGGTGGACGTGCGCGATTACGGCGCAACTGGCAATGGCAGCACCGATGACAGCGCCGCCTTCGAGGCGGCGGATGCTGCGGCACAGGGGCGCACGGTTCTGGTGCCGGCGGGCACGTTCCGGCTGGCGAATTCTGTGACCTTCGACAGCCATGTGCGGTTTGAGGGGCAGGTGACGATGCCCGCCGCCGCCATCCTGTCGCTGACCAAGGACTTTCACCTTCCCGCCTATATCGACGCCTTCGGGGGTGACGAAACACTGGCTTTGAGCAAGGCGCTGCAGTCGCTGTTGAACAATGCCGATCATGAGAGCCTTGATCTGGCCGGTCGGCGGGTGTCGCTGATGGCGCCGCTCGACGTGGCGGCGGCGGTGGTCAACCGCAGCACCTATGCGCAGCGCCGGGTGCTGCGCAACGGCCAGATCCGGGCCGAGGAAAGCGGCACATGGGCGCCGCGCACCGTCACCTCGCAGGCCAGCTATGCGGCGGCGGATCCATGGCGGCTGACCAATGTGGTCAACGTGGCGAATGTGCAGGTGGGCAGCCTTGTCACCGCGGCGGGGGTGGGGCGCGAGATCTATGTGAAATCCGTCAACGTGGCCGCGCGCGAGGTGGCGCTGTCGCAGCCGCTGTCGGATGCGGCGGGCACGCAGACCTATACCTTCAGCCGCTTCCGCTACCTGCTGGATTTTGCGGGGTTCGAGAAGCTCGAAAAATTCGAGATCGAGGATGTGGAGTTCCAGTGTTCGGCGCTGGCCAGCGGCGTGATGCTGCCGCCGCTGGGCACGGTCAACGTGATCCGCAACTGCGTCTTCAACCGGCCCGGGCATCGCGGCATCACTTCGATCGGGGAGGGCTGTCAGGGTCTGCTGCTGGACCACAACCAGTTCATCAGCGCCGAGCCGGATCTGGCCACGCAGGCGCGCCAGTCGGTCGCGCTGAACACCAACGCCAATGACGTGAAGATCCGCAACAACCGCGCGTCGCAGTTCCGGCATTTCGCCGTGGTCTCGGGGGCGCATTCGGTCATATCGGGCAACCATTTCTTTCAGGGCGACGACACCGCCTCCGGCATCCGCAGCGCCGGGGTGGTGCTGTGCCTGCGGGCCTGCAATGCCACGATCTCTGGCAACTATGTCGACAACTGCTTCATCGAATGGACGAACGAACGCGAACCGGATCCGGATTTTTCCGGCGGCTTCGGCTTTGCGGGCCTGTCGGTCACCAACAACGTTTTCCTGTGCTCCAACGTTGCGGCATGGTTTTCCTTCCTCGTGGTCAAACCTTACGGCACGGGGCATATGGTCAACGGGCTCAATGTCTCGGGCAACCTGTTCCGCAGCGTGGGCGGGCAGATCGACCGGGTGGAGCGGGTCGACACCTCCTTTGCCGGGCTGAACCTGAGTGCGATGCGGCGGGTGTTTGTCCATTCCAACACCTATCACAACATCCAGACCGGGGCGGAAAACCCGGTCACCGTCAGCCATGCCCAGAACAGCCATGCGGCGACCTGGGTGGTCGGCACCGGAGGCAAGCTGCCCTTTGACGGCGTGGCGCAGGAGGTGGAGAGCCTTGTCCTGCGGTCGCGCCCGCGCAACGGCGCCAATGTCAGCGCGCATCACATGCCCTATGCGCAGCCCGGCGAAGGGCCCGGTCAGGATCAGGTCCATGTGATCTGGCCCGAACCGATGCGGGGCGATCTGACGCTGCGGGTGCGCATGGATCTGTAGCGGGGGATGGCGCCTGCCGGACCGGTCCCCCCGCGGGGCCGGTCAGAACCGGGTCCAGAGCCCCATGGTCACGCCCATTGTCCGGTCTCCGGTCAGGCTCCAGCTGCCGCCCAGCTCTGTCTGCACCTTGCGGAACAGCGGCGTCACCAGCGAGGGGGCAAGGCGCACGAAATCGGGCCCGTCTGCGGGCGCGCCGCTTTGTACCTGCAGCAGCAGCATGCGGTCTGACGGCAGATGGAGCCCCAGCGTCAGATCGAGCTTCGCCGCCGCGCCCCCGCCGCCGGGCAGTTCGACCAGCGCATCGGCGGCCATCCAGCCCCAGTCGCGCCCGAGCCCCAGCGACAGGCCCGGCCGCAGCACGGCGGCCCCGTCGATCTGGCCCAGCCCGACCTCCGCCGCCATGCGCAGCCCGGTTTCGGACTGGCGCAGCGGCCAGCGCAGGAAGGCCACCGTCTTGGCATCGCCGCTGACCGACCTCCCCAGATCGAGCCCCAGCGTCAGCCGCCCGGTCAGGCCGTATTCGAGATAAAGCGTGCGATACTGCCCCGTCGGCTCCAGCGAGGTCCATGTGGCAAGATCCTGCGGCCAGGACAGCCGCACCGTGGCGCTGGCAAAACCCGCCCCCTTGGCCTGAGGCCATGCCCCGGCCAGCGCGCCCGGTGCCAGCAGGCAGAGCGCCAGTCCGAGGCTGAGAAGGCGCGGCAGGGACATTCCCGATCTCCGGTCATCTCCCCAGCCTGCACGCCCGTGGTTAATGCCACGTTAAGTGCACTGGATTTGCAGAGGGGATCGGCTATGCTGCACCTGCACGCGCCTGTATGGCACGGGCAAAAGGAGGCGCCATGACCGGATCCGTGATCACCGTCGCACAGCAGAAGGGCGGATCGGGCAAGACCACGGTCTCGGCCAATCTGGCCATCGGCCTCCGGCTGGCAGGCAAATCGGTGGCGCTGGTGGATATCGACCCGCAGGGCAGTCTGGGCCGCTGGTTCATGACCCGGCTGGAGCGGGATCCGGACGCGGTGTCGGGCCTCGACTTCGCCACCTCCTCCGCCTGGGGTGTGACCTATGAATGCCGCAAGCTTGCCGAAACCCACGATTTTGTCATCGTCGACACGCCGCCCAAGGCCGACAGCGACCTGAGGCCCGCGCTGCGCGCTGCCGATCTGGTGGTTGTGCCGGTTTCCATGAGCCATCTGGACATCTGGGCGACAGAAGGCGTGCTGGATCTGGCGCGGCGCGAAAACAAGGAGGTGCTGGTGGTGCTCAACCGCACCCGGCCCGGCACGCGGCTTGCCGCCGAGGTGGCGGAGGCGGTCAAGGGCATGGAGGCGCGCATCGCGCAGGCGCATCTGGCCAACCGCGTGGGCTATGCCGAAGCCTTCGGTCAGGGGCGCAGCGCCGCCGAAGGCCGCAAGAGCCCGGCCCGGGACGAGATCGCAGCCCTGACCGCAGAGGTGGCGCAGGTGCTGGCAAACGGCTAAACGGGGCGCGACAGGAGACCCGACATGACCGACCTCGCAGCCCTTGCCGACACGATCCGCCGCCATCACGAGTCGCAGGGCCAGCCCGTGTCCCGGCTTGGCTATTTCTGCGCCCCGTTCCGGCCCGCTTCCGGGCCTTTTGCCGACAGGGTCATCAAGGTCTATCGCAGCCTGCCCGATCCGGCGGCGCTGGACCGGCTGGCCGCGGCGCATGAGGATTACGTGCAGGCCCTGCACCGCGCGGGGGTGCCGCTGCCGGACACGGACTTCCTGCTGCTGGACACGGGCACGGCACGGGTGCCGGTGATCGTGCAGGAAGCCCTGCCCGAAACCGCCCTGATGCGGCCCCGCATGCAGCAGGAGGATCTGCCCGGCACGCTTGCCCTGATGGAGGCGGCGGGGCAGGTCATCGCCCGGTTCTGGACTGCTGCCGACCAGTTCGAGACCCGCATCGGCTTTCACCCGTCCATCCGGAATTTTGCGGTGATGGGCGGGCAGGCGGTGTTCTTCGACACTTTCCCTCCCCTCATCCACTACTCGCGCGAGGAGATGGGGCGGATGCTGCTGCAGTTTTCGGAAAAGCGCCTGATGCGCGTGGTGGGGCCGCTGCTGCAGCGCAAGGTCACGGGCATTCAGGACGAATGGTATTCCGCCCCCGAAACCCTTGTGGGGCTGGTGGGATCCGCCTGCCGCCTGCGTCCGGAACACGCAGTGGCCTATCTGGACTGGGGGCGGGACTTTGCGCCACGCGCCATGCCGCGCTGGTCGGAGGAGGTGCTGGCCGGTCTGGCGCAGCCGCCGCGGCTGCCGGGATACTGGACAGGGTTCCGCAAGCTTCTGGGCCTGCAGGGCGAACCCAACCTCTGATACCGGCGCAGCCCTGCGGCAGGGGCGCCAAAAATCTTCGTACGAAGATTTTTTCTTGGAGGAGACGGGGGTGGCGAGATTTTTCGGACGAAAAATCTCGCCTTGCGTCGCTCAGACGATCTTGATGCCGGCCTTTTCGGCATCCGCGACAAAGGTCGCAAGACCCTTCTCGGTGAGGACGTGATTGGCCATGGCCTTGATCACCGCGGGCGGGGCGGTGCAGACATCCGCGCCGATCTTCGCGCATTCGGACATGTGGTTGGCGGTCCGGATCGAAGCCGCGAGAATCTGCGTTTCGTAGCCGTAATTGTCATAGATCTGGCGGATATCCGCGATCAGCTCCAGCCCGTCGAGGTTCAGGTCGTCCAGCCGGCCGACGAAGGGCGAAATGAAGGTCGCGCCAGCCTTTGCGGCCAGAAGCGCCTGATTGGCGGTAAAGCACAGCGTCACATTGACCATGCGGCCCTCGTCGGAGAGCACCTTGCAAGCCCGCAGACCGTCCCAGGTCAGCGGCACCTTGACCGCGATGTTCGGGGCGATTTCCGCCAGCTTGCGGCCTTCCTCGATCATGGCTTCGGCGTCCAGCGCCACGACTTCGGCGGAGACGGGGCCGGAGACCAGATCGCAGATCTCCTTGGTCACTTCGAGAATGTTGCGGCCCGATTTGGCGATCAGCGACGGGTTGGTGGTGACGCCATCCACCATGCCAAGCGCGTGCAGTTCCTTGATGGCGTCGATATCGGCGGTGTCTACGAAGAATTTCATGGAAGAAAGCCCTCCCGGCTCTGCTTGGAATTCCGTTGCGGCTGTCTTACCCCATGAGGCGGGGCACCGGAACCCCCTTGCTGCGGGCGCTAACGGACGGATCCATGGATGACTTCTACGAGGCGGGCACGCTTGTTGCGGTGCTGACCACGCAGCCGCTGGACCGGCTGCTGGATTATCGCGCGCCCGAAGGCGGCTGCGCGCAGGGCGCCTATGTCGAGGTGCCACTGGGCCCCCGGCGGGTGCTGGGCGTGGTCTGGGGACCGGGGCAGGGCGGCTGGGATCCGGCGAAGGTCCGCAGCATCGGCCGGGTTCTGGATGCCGTGCCGATGCGGGCGGAGCTGCGCAGCTTTCTGGAACGGGCGGGGAGTTACACGCTGACGCCGCTTTCGGCCATGCTGCGGCTGGCCACCCGCGCGCCGGGACTGGGCGAGGCCCCGGCGCGGCGCAAGATCTACCGCCCCGGCACCGGCGCGCCGGAGCGTCTGACCGATGCGCGGCGGCGGGTGCTGGAGGTGCTGGAGGAACGCGGTGGTCTGTCGCTGACGCTGGGCGAGCTGGCGGAGGCGGCGGGGGTTACCTCGTCGGTCATCAAGGGGCTGGTCACGCAGGGCGCCGTGCGGGAGGAGGAGGCGCCGCGCGATCTGCCCTTTCCCCGGCTCGATCCTGATCTGGGCGGCAAGGACCTGACCCCCGATCAGGCGGCGGCGGCGGCGGCGCTGTGCGAGGGCATCCGGTCGGGGCGCTATGGCACGGTGCTGCTGAAGGGGGTCACCGGGTCGGGCAAGACCGAGGTCTATCTGGAAGCCGTGGCCGAGACGCTGCGCCGCGGGCGGCAGGCGCTGGTGCTTCTGCCCGAAATCGCGCTGAGCGCGGAATTCCTCAACCGGGTAGAGGCGCGGTTCGGCGCGCGCCCCGCCGAATGGCATTCCGGCGTCACCGTCACCGAACGGCGCCGGGTCTGGCGGCAGGTGGCCGAAGGCGGCGCGCAGCTGGTGGTGGGGGCCCGTTCAGCGCTGTTCCTGCCGTTCCGCGACCCCGGGCTGATCGTCGTCGACGAGGAGCATGACACCTCCTACAAGCAGGAGGAGGGCGTGCTTTACAACGCCCGCGACATGGCGGTGCTGCGCGCCTCGATCTTCGAGGGGCGGGTGGTGCTGGCCTCGGCGACGCCATCGCTGGAAAGCTGGGCCAATGCGGCGGCGGGCAAGTATCAGCGGCTGGATCTGACGTCGCGGTTTGGCGCTGCGGTGCTGCCCGAGATGCGGGCGCTGGATCTGCGCGGGCAGGATTTGCCCGCCAACCGCTGGATTTCGCCCGCGCTGCAGGGGGCGGTGCGGACCCGCATCGACAAGGGCGAACAGGCGCTCCTGTTTCTCAACCGGCGCGGCTATGCGCCGGTGACGCTGTGCCGGGCCTGTGGTCAGCAGATCGGCTGCCCGCATTGCGATGCGCGCATGGTGGAGCATCGCTTCCTGCAGCGGCTGGTCTGCCATCAATGCGGCGAGAGCGCGCCCATGCCCGAGGCCTGCCCTTCCTGCGGGGTGGCGGGCAAGCTGGCGGCGGTCGGGCCGGGGGTGGAGCGGCTGGCCGAAGAGGCGGCAGAGGTGTTTCCGCAGGCGCGGCTGGCGGTGCTGTCCTCGGATCTGTTCGGCACGGCGCGGCAGCTGAAGGAAGAGATCGTCAAGATCGCCGAGGGCGGCGCGGACATCATCATCGGCACGCAGCTGGTGGCGAAGGGCCATAATTTCCCGCTGCTGACGCTGGTGGGGGTGATTGATGCCGATCTGGGCCTGCAGGGGTCGGATCTGCGCGCGGCGGAGCGCACGTTTCAGCTGATGCGGCAGGTGGCGGGGCGCGCGGGCCGGGCCGAGCGGGCGGGGGTGGCCCTGCTCCAGACCTTCCAGCCCGAGCATCCGGTGATCCGCGCCATTCTGGCGGGGGATGAGGAGGCGTTCTGGGCCGCGGAGGCCGAGGAGCGGCGGGTGGCGGGCATGCCGCCCTATGGGCGGCTGGCGGGGGTGATCCTGTCCTCCACTGATGTGCAGGAGGCTTTTGATCTGGGCAATGCGCTGGCACGGCAGGATGGCCCGCTGCGCCGGGTGGGCGCGCAGGTCTATGGTCCCGCCCCCGCGCCAATCGCGCGGGTGCGCGGGCGGCATCGGGTGCGGCTGCTGGTCAAGGCGCCCAAAGGCGTGGCGCTGCAGCCCGCGCTGGCCGAATGGGCGGCGCAGTTCCGGCTGAAGGGCGAGCTGCGCATGGCCATCGACATCGACCCGCAGAGCTTTTTCTGAGCGCCTGGCCCCTGACGGGCGGCGCAGGGGGCGCTGCCCCCGCCGCGCGTGCCGCGCGGCCCCCCGGGATATTTGGGGTCAGAAGAGGCGGGGGCGCCGAGTTTGCCTTTGCCGCGCCTTGCCGGGCTGGGGCGGCGTGGCTACATGAAGCGCATGAAAAACTGGATCCCCTTTCTGAACTCCGGGCCGGTCGTGTCGGTGGTGCGCCTGCAGGGCGCCATCGGCATGGCGGGGCGCGGCGCGCTCAACGACACCACGCTGGCGCCCCTGCTGGAGCGCGCCTTTCGCCGTGGCAAACCGGCGGCGGTGGCGCTGGAGATCAATTCGCCCGGCGGCTCGCCGGTGCAGAGCTCGCTGATCGGCGCGCGCATCCGTCGGCTGGCGGAAGAAACCGGCGTGCCGGTGCTGGCCTTTGTCGAGGATGTTGCGGCCTCTGGCGGCTACTGGATCGCCTCTGCGGCGGACGAGATTCATGTGGATGACAGCTCCATCCTTGGATCCATCGGCGTGATCTCGGCGAGTTTCGGCGCGCATGTGTTTCTGACGCGGCAGGGGATCGAGCGGCGGGTGCATACGGCGGGGCAGTCCAAGAGCATGCTCGACCCGTTCCGCCCCGAATCCGAAGAGGATGTGGCCCGGCTGGAGCGGCTGCTGGGGCAGCTGCACCAGACCTTCATCGCGCAGGTCAAGGCGCGGCGCGGCAGCAAGCTGGCCGAGGATCCGGCACTCTTCACCGGCGAGATCTGGCTGGGCCGCTCTGCCGTGGAGGTGGGGCTGGCCGATGGCGTGGGCCATCTGGTGCCGGTGCTGAAGGCGCGGTTCGGCAACAAGGTGAAATTCCGCCGTTATGGTCCGCGCCGCCGCCTGCTGCCGAAGCTGGGCCTGTCCATGGCGCAGGAGGTTCTGTCCGGGATCGAGGAGCGCGCGGCCTTTGCGCGCTTCGGGCTCTGATGCTGGCCAAGATCGTCCTTCTGTTTCTGGCGGTGATCGCGGTGCTGGGCATTTTCGGCAAGCTGCGCCTTCCGGGGGTCGGCAAGCTGGGCCGCCTCTCCAAGCCCTGTCCGCGCTGCGGGCGGCATCGCATCGGGCGCGGGCCCTGTCCCTGCGGTCACGGAAAGGTCTGACATGGTTTTTGTCTATGCGGTTCTTGGCCTCGTCCTGCTGCTGTTTGCGGGGGACGCGCTGGTCAAGGGTGCCGTCAACCTTGCGCTGCGCATGGGGATCCCGGCGCTGATCGTCAGCCTGACGGTGGTGGCCTTTGGCACCTCGGCGCCGGAACTGCTGGTGTCTGTTCAGGCGGCGCTGGACGGGGTGCCGGGCATCGCGCTGGGCAATGTGGTGGGATCGAACACCGCCAACGTGCTGCTGGTGCTGGGGATTCCCGCGCTGCTCGCGGTCATGCACACCTCGGGGCATGACACGCGCAAAAGCTATCTGACCATGCTGGGCGGATCGGTGCTGTTCATCGCGCTGGCCTTCCGCGGCGTGTTCGACTGGATCGCGGGGCTGGTGCTGCTGGCGGGGATCACGCTGGCCATTCTGGATTCCGCCCGCGACGCGCTGCGTCACCGCCGCGCCGGCATCGCCGCAGGCCCGGCGGTGGAGACGCCCGAGGGCGCCGATCCGGACATGCCGTGGTGGAAGATCGCGCTGTTTCTGGCGCTGGGTCTGGTGGGGCTGCCCATCGGCGCCAACCTGCTGATCGACAGCGCCACCGAAATTGCCGCCATGTTCGGCGTGCCCGATACGGTGATCGGCCTGACGCTGGTGGCCATCGGCACCTCGCTGCCGGAGCTGGCCACCACGGTGATGGCGGCGCTGCGGCGGCAGGCGGATGTGGCGCTGGGCAATGTCATCGGGTCCAACCTGTTCAACCTGCTGGCCATCATCGGCATCGCCGCGCTGATCAGGCCGCTGCCGGTTGATCCGCAGTTCCTGAGCTTCGACCTGTGGGTGATGCTGGGCGCCTCGCTGCTGCTGATCCCCTTCGTGTTCCTGAAGCAGGATATCGGGCGGGTCTGGGGCGTGATCCTTACGGCGCTTTATGCGGGTTATATGGCGCTGGTCCTGATCTGAGATGTGACGCAAGAGGAGACGTCGGATGGAACACCAAAAGCGGGCGCTGGTGACCGGGGCAGGGCACCGGCTGGGCCGGGCCATGGCGCTGTATCTGGCCGGACGGGGCTATGACGTGGCGGTGCATTACGCCAGTTCCGCCGCAGGCGCCGAGGCGGTGGTGGCCGAGATCGCCGGTCTGGGCCGGCAGGCGGTGGCGCTGCAGGCCGATCTGCTGGACGAGGCCGCGACGCAGGGGCTGGTGGCGCGGGCCGCCGAAGCCTTGGGCGGGCCGCTGACCGTGCTGGTCAACAATGCCTCGATCTTCGAGCATGACACGCTGGAGAGCGCCACGCGCGACAGCTGGGACCGGCACATGGAATCGAACCTGCGCGCGCCTTTCGTGCTGACGCAGGGCTTTGCCGCGCAGGCCCCCGCGCCGCGCCGGGATGCCCGGGACGAGCCGGTGGCGCAGGCGCTGGTGGTCAACATGATCGACCAGCGGGTGCGCAGCCTGACGCCGGAATTCATGACCTACACGCTGGCCAAGATGGGGCTCTGGGCGCTGACCCGCACCGCCGCCATGGCGCTGGCGCCCAAGGTGCGCGTCAATGCCATCGGCCCCGGTCCGACCCTGCGCGGCGGTCGCCAGACCGAGGAGAATTTCGCCCGCCAGCGCGCCGCCACCGTGCTGGAACGCGGCGCCAGCCCGGAGGATATCTGCGCGGCTCTGGGCTATTTTCTGGAGGCGCCGGCCATCACCGGGCAACTGCTGTGTGTGGATGGCGGACAGCATCTGGCATGGGAAACCCCGGACGTGCTGGGCGTGGAATGATGCAGGGCCGTTCCGACTTTTGCACCGGCGGATTTGCTGTCATGAAAGCGTTAAGAATTTGTTATCCTTTCAAGGGCTTGATGGGGTCTGCGAAAAAGAAACGTTCATTATCAACGGTTTGTAAAACCGCTCAAAAATTAAGCAATCCATTGAAAGGGCCAAGAACCAAGGGAATTTTGCAGTTGCCCGGAATTTGCCCGCAGGGTTATCCACAGAAGCGGTGGATGTATTCCTGCTTGATGCTGGCCTTGCGGCGGTGCAGCGAAGCCAGAGAATCGTTCCCCCCGAAAAGGGCTGACGCAGCGGCATGACGACAGACTCCGACCTTCCGCAGGACAGCGCCCGGCCCCGGGGCGCAGAGGTCATTCAGGCCTATCTGAAGACGCTGGACGGCAGCCCCGGCGTCTACCGGATGCTGGATGACCAGAGCCGGGTTCTGTATGTCGGCAAGGCGCGCAACCTGAAGGCGCGGGTGTCGAATTACGCGCGCCCGACGGGGCATTCGCGGCGCATCGCGCGGATGATCGCCGACACCGCGTCGATGATGTTCCTGACCACCCGGACCGAGACCGAGGCGCTGCTGCTGGAGCAGAACCTCATCAAGCAGCTCAAGCCGAAATTCAACGTGCTGCTGCGCGACGACAAGTCGTTTCCGAACATCATGCTGACCACGGATCACGCCTTTCCGCAGATCCGCAAGCATCGCGGCGCGCGCACCGAAAAGGGCGCCTATTACGGCCCCTTTGCCAGCGCGGGGGCGGTGAACCGCACGCTGAACCAGCTGCAGCGGGTGTTCCTGCTGCGCAACTGTTCGGATTCCATGTTCGAAGGCCGGACCCGGCCCTGCCTGCTGCACCAGATCCGGCGCTGTTCGGCGCCCTGTGTCGGGCGCATCTCCGAAGAAGACTACCGCGCCACGGTGGCGGATGCGCAGCGCTTCCTGTCGGGCAAGTCGACCCAGATGCAGGAGGTGCTGGCGGAGCAGATGATGGCAGCCTCGGAGGCGATGGAATTCGAACGCGCCGCCGCGCTGCGCGACCGGATCCGCGCGCTGACGCAGGTGCAGTCGGTGCAGGGCATCAACCCGCGCGGCGTGGCCGAGGCGGATGTGATCGCGCTGCATCTGGAGGGCGGGCAGGCCTGCGTGCAGGTGTTTTTCATCCGGGCCAACCAGAACTGGGGCAACAAGGATTTTTACCCCCGCGTCGGCGACGATGTCGGCCCCGAGGAGGTGATGGAGGCGTTTCTGGGCCAGTTCTACGACAGCAAGGAACCGCCCCGCCTGCTGCTGCTGAGCCACGACATCGAAAATCCCGACCTGATGACAGAGGCGCTGTCGGACAAGCTGGGCCGCAAGGTCGAGATCGCGGTGCCGCTGCGTGGCGAAAAGGCCGAACTGGTCGAGGGGGCAGCGCGCAATGCCCGCGAAAGCCTTGCCCGGCGCATGTCGGAAACCGCGACGCAGGCCAAGCTTCTGCGCGGGCTGGCCGATGCCTTCGGCCTTGATACCGTGCCGCAGCGGATCGAGGTTTATGACAACAGCCACATCATGGGCACCAATGCCGTTGGGGCGATGATCGTGGCCGGGCCCGAGGGTTTCCTCAAAAGCCAGTATCGCAAGTTCAACATCCGGGGCGACGATCTGACCCCCGGCGACGATTTCGGCATGATGAAAGAGGTGCTGACCCGCCGCTTCACCCGCCTGCTGAAAGAGGATCCCGAACGTGAAAAGGGCCTGTGGCCGGATCTGCTGCTGATCGACGGCGGGGCGGGGCAGGTCAGCGCCGTGGCCGAGATCATGCGCGAACAGGGGGTGGAGGACATTCCCATGGTCGGCGTCGCCAAGGGCATCGACCGTGACGCGGGCAAGGAAGAATTCCACCGCATCGGCGAACGGCCCTTTGCGCTGCGCCACAACGATCCCGTGCTGTATTTCGTGCAGCGCCTGCGCGACGAGGCGCACCGCTTTGCCATCGGCACCCATCGCGCCAAGCGCGCCAAGGCGCAGATGGCCAATCCGCTGGACGAGGTGCCGGGGGTGGGGGCGTCGCGCAAGCGCGCGCTGCTGGCGCATTTCGGCTCCGCCAAGGCGGTCAGCCGCGCCAACCTTGCCGATCTGCGCGCGGTGGACGGGGTAAGCGAGGCGTTGGCCGAACGCATCTACGCCTTTTTCCACGAAAAGGGCTAGGCGGGCCATCACGCTCTGCGGAGCGGGCCGCTGTGCTCTGGACCTTGGCCCGCGCCGCGCCTACCGTGGCGCAAAACCACGGAGGCACATATGGCAGTCGGCACCAACATCCGCACCTATTTCCAAGGCGCATGGCACGAAGGCGACGTGGCGATCCTGCGCGGCGCGGATCACGGCACTTGGCTCGGCAGTTCGGTCTTTGACGGCGCGCGTTATGTGCAGGGTGTGGCCCCCGACCTTTACGCCCATTGCGTGCGGGTGAACCGCTCTGCCGAGGCGCTGATGCTGACCCCCACCGTCAGCGCCGAGGATATGGTGCAGATCGTCTGGGACGGGCTGTCGGCCTATCCCAAAGAGGCTGCCGTCTACATCCGCCCGATGTACTGGGCCACCAATGGCGACGGATCGGCCATCGTGCCCTCGCCCGAGAATGTGGGCTTTGCCATCTCGCTGGAACAGATCCCCATGGCGCCCACGGACACCAGCACCACGCTGGGCCGCACCCGCTTCCGCCGCCCGGTGCTGGAGGATGCGGTGGTCAATGCCAAGGCGGGCTGCCTTTATCCCAACAACGCCCGCATGCTGGTCGAGGTGCGCCGCCGGGGCTTCGGCAACGCGCTGGTGGCCGATGCGCTGGGGAATGTCGCGGAAACCGCCACCGCCAACGTGTTCATGGTGCGCGATGGCGTGGTCTTCACCCCCATCGCCAACGGCACCTTCCTTGCCGGCATCACCCGGGCGCGGCACATCGCCAACCTGCGCGCCGACGGCGTGGAGGTGCAGGAAACGGTGCTGAGCTTTGCCGATTTCGAGACCGCCGAAGAGGTGTTCCTGACCGGCAACATGAACAAGATCACCCCGGTTTCGGGGTTCGAGGACACCTCCTATCAGATCGGTCCCATCACCCGCCGCGCGCGCCAGCTCTATTGGGACTGGGCGCTGTCTGACGGTTGAGATGCGGCGCGAGCCGCCCCTGACCGCGCCCCGGCGCCCGGCCCAGCCCGAGGCGCGGCGCGTGCTGCGGGCAGAGCGGGGGCCGGGGCCTGCGTCCGGATCCAAGCCGGAGCCCGCAGCGCCGGGCCTGCGCGCGCTGCGGGGCGACCGGCCTCCGCGCCGCCGCCGCTCGCTTTTCCGCCGGGGTCTGGCGCTGCTGCTGCGGCTGCTGCCACTGGTGGTCACGCTGGGCCTGATGGTCTGGGCGCTGCAGGACAACCCGCTGGCCCGCCCGCTGGTTGCCGCCTCCGACCAGCAGATCCGCGCCAGCCTTGACCGGGCGCTCGCCGCACGGCTGCCGCCCGAGCGGCTGGTGCTGGAGCTGGACGAGGCGCTGATGACCAATGATCTGGACCGCATCGACATGCTGCTGCCCTTGGCCGACCGGGTGGGGCTGACCCCGGATCCGGCGCAGGCCGAGGCGATCACCGCGCTGCGCGAGGCGGAAAGTGGCTTCTGGGCCGGGGCTGCGGATTGCGCGCGCTGTGCCGCCGATGTGGCCGACTGCCCGTCGCTGCGCATGCTGGGCGCCTGCGGCATCCCGCTGGAACTGACGCCGGTGGGGGATCTGAACGCGCTGCGCCGCGCGGGCATCGCGCTTTGGGAAGAACAGGATGTCGACGAGGTCGAGGTGACGCTGGCCGCCATCGGGCTGGCCGCCACCGGCGCGATCGTCCTCACCGGCGGCAGTTCCGCCACGGTGAAGGCCGGGGCCACCGCGCTGCGTCTGGGGCGGCGCATGGGCACGCTGACCTCGGGCTTTGCGGCGGATCTGGCGCGGCTGACCGATGCCGCCATGCTGCGCCGTCTGCTGGCCCGCAGCGGCGATGCCGCCGACAGCGCGCGGCTCGCGCGGGCCAATGCGCTGGCGGGGGATGTGACTCGCGTGGTCGGCAACACCTCCATGTCGGATGGCATCCTGCTGCTGCGCCATGTGGACAGCGCCGAGGATGCCGCCCGGCTGGCGCGGCTGTCAGATGTGGCGGGCCCCGAAACGCGCGGCGTGATCGAGGTGCTGGGCAAATCCCGCACCTTCCGCGCGCTGCTGCGCGTCTCGGACGAGGCGCTGGCGGCGGTGGCGCTGATCTGGCTGGGGCTGGGGCAGCTTGTCGCCTCGGTCGGGCTGTGGCTGGGCGGGCGGCTGATGCGGCCGCTCACGCAGGGGCTGGCGGGGCGGCTTTAGTTGGGCGTTGCCTGTGCGCCTGCCCTGCGCCATGATCGCCGCGAAGGAGAGACCTCATGCGCAAGTTCCTCGTGGTGCTCGATGACAGCCGCGAATGTCTCAACGCGATGCGGTTTGCCGCGATGCGCGCGGCCCGCACCGGCGGAGGCGTGGCGATCCTGTCGGTGATCCCGCCTGACGATTTCAACCACTGGATCGGTGTGGGCGACATCATGCGCTCCGAAGCCCGCGAGCGCATCGAGGCGCATTTCGAGGTTTTCGCCAAATGGATGCGCGACCGGCAGGGGGTGGATCCGGAACTGGTGATCCGCGAAGGCGACCCGGTGACCGAGATTCTGGCGCAGGTGAAGGACGATCCCGATATCGGCGTGCTGGTGCTGGGGGCAGCGGCGGACAAGAAGGGCCCGGGCCCGCTGGTCAGCCAGATGACCCGCTCTTCGGGCAGCCTGCCGATCCCGCTGACCATCGTGCCCGGCGACATGTCCAAGGAGCGGCTGGAGGCGATCACCTGAGCCGCCAACTTTAGAACGGTTCCAAATCTTGACGCGGGGCGGGTGCGGGCGCATATAGGGAGCAGCCCGGAGAAAGGACGCCTCATGTTCATCCAGACCGAATCCACCCCGAACCCCGCGACGCTGAAATTCCTGCCGGGCCAGACCGTGCTGGAAATGGGCACCGCCGATTTCCCCAATGCCGACGGGGCTGCCGCCTCGCCGCTGGCGGGCCGGCTGTTTTCCGTCCCCGGCGTGGCCGGCGTGTTCCTTGGCAGCGATTTTGTCACCGTCACCAAGGGGGATGCCGCCGACTGGGATCATGTGAAGCCCGCCGTTCTGGGCGCGATCATGGAGCATTTCCAGTCCGGCGATCCGGTGATGGCGGGCGACGCCAAGGCCAGCTCGGGCCACCGTGACCATACCGGCGAGGATGGCGAAATCGTCAGCCAGATCAAGGAACTGCTCGACAGCCGGGTGCGCCCTGCCGTGGCGCAGGATGGCGGCGACATCACCTTCCACGGTTTCGAGCGCGGCGTGGTCTACCTGCACATGCAGGGCGCCTGCGCGGGCTGCCCGTCTTCGACCCTGACGCTGAAAATGGGCATCGAGAACCTGCTGCGCCATTACATCCCGGAAGTGACCGAGGTGCGGCCGGTCATGGCCTGAGCCATGGCTGCCGGACCTTTTGTCCTTGGCTTCGACACCTCGGCCGCGCATTGCGCGGTCGCTGTGCTTGACGGCGAGCGCTGTCTGGCGACCCGGGTCGAGGAGATGGGGCGCGGGCAGGCCGAACGGCTGATGCCCCTGCTGGAGGAGCTGCTGGCCGAAGCGGGCCTCAACTGGCGCGATCTGCACCGCATCGGCGTGGGGGTGGGGCCGGGCAATTTCACCGGCATCCGCATTTCCGTCGCCGCCGCGCGCGGTCTGGCGCTGGGTCTGGGGATCCCCGCCATCGGGGTCAGCACCTTTGACGCGATCCAGCTTGCCGATCCCGAAGCCGCCGCCGCCGTGCCCGCGCCGCGCGGCCAGATCTATCTGCAGCTGCCCGGCGGGGCGCCCGCGCTGGTGACCGACAGCGCCGACATCACCCCCGTGCTGCCGCCCGACCCTGCAGAACTGGCCTGCCGGATCGCCCGCATCGCCGCCCTGTCCAGCTCGCTTGCGCGGCCTGCGCCGCTTTATATCAAGCCCGCCGATGCCGCGCCCGCGCGGGATGCGGCGCCGCTGATCCTGTCATGACCCCTGCCGAGCTTGCGGCGCTGTCGGCCCGCGCCTATCGCCACATGGATCCGTGGGGCGAGGCGGATTTTGCCGAAGCGCTGGCGCATCCGCTAACGCTGCTGGTGGCGGGGCAGGGGGCCTTCGTGCTGGGCCGGGTGGTGGCGGACGAGGCAGAGATCCTTGCGCTTGCCACCGATCCCGCGGGCCAGCGGCGCGGGCTGGGCCGCGCGGTGCTGACCGCCTTCGAGGCGCAGGCGCAGGCGCGCGGGGCAGCACAGGTGTTTCTGGAGGTGGCCGAGGCCAATGCCCCGGCGCGCGGCTTTTATGCCGCCTGCGGCTATGCCGTCACCGGGCGGCGCCGGGGCTATTATGCCCGCCCCGAGGGGGGGCGCGACGATGCGCTGCTCATGGTGCGCACGCTGCCCTTGGGTCACGCGCCACCCGCCGCCAACCCTGCGTCGGATCACTGAAAAACCAGTTGACCCGCCTTTGCGGCACAGCCTTAATCGGGACAGATCTGCAAGGATCGGCCAACAGAGCGGGGCGGGAAAACGCCACCGCCAGTCCACACCCGGGAGCAAGACATGACCTTCGCAAAAACCATCCTCGGCACCGCGGCCACGCTGGCGCTGACATCGGGCGCGGCGCTTGCCGATCCGGCGCTGATCTACGATCTGGGCGGGAAATTCGACAAATCCTTCAACGAAGCCGCCTATAACGGCGCCGAGATGTTCGTGAAGGAAACCGGCGGCAGCTACCGCGACATCGACCTGCAGTCCGAAGCACAGCGCGAACAGGCGCTGCGGCGCTTTGCCGAAAGCGGCTTCAACCCGGTGATCACCACCGGCTTTTCAATGTCCGCCCCCATCGCCGAAGTGGCGCCCGACTATCCCGATACCAAATTCGTGACCATCGACGGCTTCGTCGATCCCGAAACCCATCCCAACGTGCTGTCGATCCTGTTCTCGGAACATGAAGGCTCGTATCTGGTCGGCATGATGGCCGCCATGGCATCTGAATCGGACACTGTCGGCTTCATCGGCGGCATGGACACGCCGCTGATCCGCAAATTCGCCTGCGGCTATGCGCAGGGCGTGCTGGCGGTGAAGCCCGAGGCCACGGTGATTTCCAACATGACCGGCACCACCCCCGCCGCGTGGAACGACCCGGTGAAGGGGTCGGAACTGACCAAGGCGCAGATTTCGCAGGGCGCCGACGTGGTCTATGCCGCCGCCGGTGGCACCGGCATCGGCGTGCTGCAGACCGCCGCCGACGAGGGCATCCTGTCGGTGGGCGTGGACAGCAACCAGAACTACCTGCATCCGGGCAAGGTGCTGACCTCCATGCTCAAGCGTGTGGATGTGGCCGTGGCCGAGGCGATGACCAAGGGCGAGGCGCTGGAAACCGGCGTGATGGTGCTGGGTCTGGCCGAAAACGGCGTGGGCTACGCGCTGGACGAACACAATGCCGATCTGGTCTCCGCCGAGATGAAATCCGCCGTCGATGCGGCGCGGGAAAAGATCATCGCGGGCGAGATCGCCGTGCATGACTATTCCTCGGATGACAGCTGCCCCGTCATCAATTTCTGATCCCGCTCTGTGACGGGCCGCGGCCAGACGCCTGCGGCCCGTTTTTCTTGTCTGTCCGCCGGGCCGCCTGCGCCCGGCGCGGCGGGCCCGCCACACGAGGCCGCGCATGAGTGACATTCCCGCCATCGAGCTGAAAGGCATCTCCAAGGCTTTCGGCCCGGTGCAGGCCAACCGCGACATTTCCATCCGGGTGATGCCGGGCACGATCCATGGCATCATCGGCGAGAATGGCGCGGGCAAATCCACGCTGATGTCGATCCTTTATGGCTTCTACAAGGCCGATGCCGGCGAGATTCATGTCAACGGCACCCGGCGCGACATCACCGACAGTCAGGCGGCGATCGCGGCGGGCATCGGCATGGTGTTCCAGCATTTCAAGCTGGTGCAGAATTTCACCGTGCTGGAAAACATCATCCTCGGCGCCGAGGACGGGCCGCTGCTGCGCCCCTCGCTGGCCCGCGCGCGCGGGGTGCTGAAATCCCTTGCCGAGGAATACGAACTGTCGGTCGATCCCGACGAGCTGGTGGAAAACCTGTCTGTCGGGCATCAGCAGCGGGTGGAGATCCTCAAGGCGCTTTACCGGCAGGCGGATATCCTGATCCTTGACGAACCCACCGGCGTGCTGACCCCCGCCGAGGCCGACCATCTGTTCCGCATCCTCGACAACCTGCGGCGCGAGGGCAAGACGATCCTGCTCATCACCCACAAGCTGCGCGAGATCATGGAGATCACCGACACCGTCAGCGTGATGCGGCGCGGCCAGATGACCGCCACGGTGCGCACCGCCGACACCTCCCCCGAAGAGCTGGCGGAGCTGATGGTGGGGCGCAAGGTGCTGCTGCGGGTCGACAAGGCCCCCGCCACGCCGGGTCCGGTGCTGCTGGAGGTGGAAAACCTGCGCCATGTCGATTCCCATGGGGTCGAACGGCTGAAAGGCGTGTCGCTGCAGCTGCGCGCGGGCGAGATCCTCGGGCTGGCCGGGGTGGCGGGCAATGGCCAGTCCGAACTGCTGGAGGTGCTGGGCGGCTATGCGGCGGCCAGGGGTGCCGTGCGGCTGAACGGGCAGGCGCTGCCGCTGGCGGGGCCGGGATCGGATGCCGGGGCGCGGCGGGCGGCGGGGCTGGGCCATGTGCCGGAGGACCGCCAGACCGAAGGGCTGATCATGCCCTATACCGCGTGGGAAAACACCGTCTTCGGCTATCACCGCGATCCGCGCTACCAGCGCGGCCTGCTGATGGACAATGCCGCGATCCGGGCAGAGGCGGCGGACAAGATGGCGCGGTATGACGTGCGCCCGCCCGATCCCGATCTGGCCGCGCGCAATTTCTCGGGCGGCAACCAGCAGAAGATCGTGCTGGCGCGCGAGATCGAACGCGACCCCGAGGTGCTGCTGATCGGCCAGCCGACGCGCGGTGTCGATATCGGCGCCATCGAATTCATTCACAAGGAAATCGTGCGCCTGCGCGACCGGGGCAAGGCGATCCTGCTCGTGTCGGTGGAACTGGACGAGATCTTTGCGCTGTCGGACCGCATCGCGGTGATCTTCGACGGGCAGATCATGGGCGAACGCGACCCCGCCCGCACCAACCAGACCGAACTGGGCCTGCTGATGGCGGGCATGACCGAAATGCCGGACGGGCCGCTGGTCGAGGCGGTGGACGCGCAGATGGCGGCAAAAGCGGCGCGGGAGGCCGAACATCATGGATAGGATGCCCGCATGGGCCGATGCGGTGCTGGTGCCGCTGATCTCGATCCTGCTGGCCGCGCTGCTGTCGGCACTGGTGATCCTTGCCATCGGCGAAAGCCCGGTCGAGGCGCTGCTGCTGATGGTCGATGGCGCGCTGATGCGCTCCACCGGCTGGGGCTATACGCTCTATTACGCGACGAATTTCATCTTTACCGGCCTCTGTGTCGCCATCGCCTTTCATGCCAGCCTGTTCAACATCGGCGGCGAGGGGCAGGCGATGATCGGCGGGCTGGGGGTGGCGCTGGTCTGCCTGTTCATTCCGTTTCCGCACTGGTCCATCGCCCTGCTGGTGGCCACCGGGGCCGCCGCGCTCTTCGGCGCGGGCTGGGCGCTGATCCCGGCATGGCTGCAGGCGCGGCGCGGCAGCCATATCGTGATCACGACGATCATGTTCAACTTCATTGCGGCGGCGGTGCTGAACTATGTGCTGGTGAACCTGCTGCGCCCCGCAGGCGCCATGGATCCGGCCACGGCGCCCTTTCCCGCCGCCACCCATCTGCCCAGCTTTCACGACATGTTCGCCACGGCGGACAATCCGCTGTTCCGCGGATCGCCCGCCAATGTCAGCTTCTTTCTGGCGGTGCTGGCCTGTCTGGGGGTCTGGCTGCTGATCTGGCGCACCCGGCTCGGCTATGAAATCCGCGCCATGGGCTTTTCCGAAAGTGCCGCGCGCTATGCGGGCATCTCTCCGGTGCGCATCACCGTCATCACCATGCTGATCTCCGGCGGGCTGGCGGGGATGATGGCGCTCAACACCACCATGGGCGAGGCGGAGCGGCTGGTGATGAACGCCACCGAAGGCGCAGGCTTCATCGGCATCGCCGTGGCGCTGATGGGGCGGTCGCATCCCTTGGGCGTGCTGCTGGCGGCGCTGCTGTTCGGGTTCCTGTATCAGGGCGGGGCAGAGCTGGCGCTGTGGACCAATATCCCGCGCGAGCTGATCACCGTCATTCAGGCGCTGGTGATCCTGTTCACCGGGGCGCTTGACAACATGGTGCGCGTGCCGCTGGAACGGATGTTCATCGCGCTGCGGCGGAGGGCCTCGTGATGGACTTCGTGACCCTGCTTCAGGTGCTGGATTCCACCGTGCGGCTGGCCATGCCGCTGCTGCTGGCCTGTCTGGCCGGGCTGTTTTCCGAACGTGCGGGCATTTTCGACATCGGGCTGGAGGGCAAGATGCTCGCCGCCGCCTTCCTGTCGGCGGCGGTGGCGGCGGTCACCGGGTCGGTGTGGCTGGGGCTGCTGGCGGGAATCGGCGCTTCGCTGCTTTTGTCGGCGATCCATGGGCTGGCCTCGATCACCTTTCGCGGCAACCAGCTGATTTCCGGGGTGGCGATCAACTTTCTGGCCTCGGGGCTGACGGTGCTGCTGGCGCAGGACTGGTTTGCCGAAGGCGGGCGCACGCCGTCGCTGATGGGCGCGGGCCGGTTCGAAAGCCTGACGCTGCCCTTTGCCGAAACCCTGAGCACGGTGCCGGTGCTGGGCCCCATCTATTCCGAGCTGATTTCCGGGCATTCGATCCTTGTCTATGTCGGGTTCCTGATGGTGCCGCTGACATGGTGGGTGCTGTTCCGCACCCGGTTCGGCCTGCGGCTGCGTGCCGTGGGCGAGGCGCCCGAGGCGGTGGACACCGCAGGCGTGTCGGTGGTGGGGATACGCTTTGCCGCCGTGGCGATCTGCGGCGTGCTCTGCGGGCTGGCGGGGGCCTATCTTGCCACCGGGCTGCAGGCGGGCTTCGTGCGCGAGATGACGGCGGGGCGCGGCTATATCGCGCTGGCGGCGCTGATCTTTGCCAAGTGGCGGCCATGGCACGCGCTCTGGGCCTGTCTGCTGTTCGGCCTGCTGCAGGCGGTGGCGCTGCGCTACCAGAACCTCGAGATCGCGGGGATTCCGCTGCCGGTGCAGCTTATGGACGCGCTGCCCTATATCCTGACCGTGGTGATCCTTGCGGGGTTCGTGGGCAAGGCCATCCCGCCGCGCGCGGGCGGCCAGCCCTATGTGAAGGAACGCTGAGGCGGCGGGGGCCGCGCTGCCCCTCCGCCGCAACGGCGGCACGCGGCCGGCGAGGGGCGCTGCCCCTCGCGCTCCCCGGGATATTTCCGCCAAGAAGAAGGGGCGGATGCGGCGCTGCGGCAGGGTTGCATCAGCCAAGGCGATCGGTCATCCCGATGGGCGGCTGTGGTTGCCAAATCCGGCGGGCATGCGCAAAGTCGGGCCATGCAGATATACCTTCCCATCGCTGAAGTCTCGGTCAATGTCTTCCTGCTGTTCGGGCTGGGCGGTCTGGTCGGCGTGCTGTCGGGCATGTTCGGCGTGGGCGGCGGGTTTCTGATCACGCCGCTGCTGTTCTTCATGGGCATCCCGCCTGCGGTGGCGGTGGCCACCGGTGCCAACCAGATCGTCGCGAGTTCGATTTCCGGGGTGCTGGCGCATCTGAAACGCCGCACGGTGGATCTGCGCATGGGGTCGGTGCTGCTGGCGGGGGGGCTGGTCGGCTCGGCGCTGGGGGTGTGGATTTTCAACCTGCTCAAGGAACTGGGGCAGGTCGATCTGCTGGTGCAGCTCTGTTACGTGGTGTTTCTGGGCATCATCGGCGCGCTGATGTTCGTCGAAAGCCTGAACGCGCTGTTCCGGGCGCGCAAGGGCGCGCCGTCCAAGCGGCGCAATCATGGCTGGGGGCAGGGCCTGCCGTTCAAGATGCGGTTCCGCACCTCGGGGCTTTACATCTCGGCCATTCCGCCGGTGCTGGTGGGGCTGATGGTGGGGGTGCTGGCCGCGATCATGGGCGTGGGCGGCGGCTTCATCATGGTGCCCGCGATGATCTATCTGCTGGGCATGCCCACCAAGGTGGTGATCGGCACCTCGCTGTTCCAGATCATCTTTGTCACCGCCTTCACCACGCTGCTGCATGCCACCACCAATTACACCGTGGACATCCTGCTGGCGCTGGTGCTGATCGTGGGGGGCGTGATCGGCGCGCAGCTGGGCACGGTGCTGGGCATGCGGCTGAAGGCGGAACAGCTGCGCATCGCGCTGGCAAGCCTCGTGCTGCTGGTCTGCGGCAAGCTGGCGCTGGATCTGTTCCTGACCCCCTCCGAAATCTACGATCTGGTGACGCCATGAGGGGGCTGGCGCTGATCCTTGCGCTGCTGCTGGCCGCGTTGCCGCTGCGGGCCGAGGAGGTGGTGATGGGGCTGAGCCGCAACACCGTCGCCATCACCGCCGATTTCGACGGATCCGAGGTGCTGATCTTTGGCGCGGTCAAGCGCGAGGTGCCGATCCTGCCCGAGCCGCCGCTGCAGGTGATCGTCACCGTCGAGGGCCCGCTGGAGCCGGTGACGGTCTGGCGCAAGGCGCGACGCATGGGCATCTGGGTCAATTCCGAAGCGGTGGAGGTGGACAGCGCCCCCGGCTTTTACGCCGTGGCCACCTCGGCGCCATGGTCCGACGTGATCTCGGCGGTGGAGGATCTGCGCCACGAGGTGTCGATCCCCCGCGCCATCCGGTCGGTGGGCGCCCCCATGGAGATCATGGACAGCCAGAGCTTTACCGAGGCGCTGATCCGCATCCGCGAGGCGGAGGGGCTGTACCGGGTCGAGGAAAATTCGGTGGAGCTGCGCGACAGCACGCTGTTTGATGCGGCGATCACCATGCCCGCCAATATTTCCGAAGGCCGCTATGTGACGCGGGTGCTGCTGACGCGGGGGGGTGTCGTGGTGTCGGAACATTCCTCGGAACTGATGGTCAGCAAGGTCGGGCTGGAACGCTGGCTGTTCAACCTGTCACGCAACATGCCACTGGTTTACGGGCTGCTGTCGCTGGCCATCGCGGCCTTTGCGGGCTGGGGCGCTTCGGCGGCCTTCCGCGCCATGAGATCGGGATGACCCGCCGCCCGCCCTCGCCGCGCGCGGACTATGCCGTGTTCTTTCCGCTGCAGACCCGGTGGAAGGACATGGACGCCTATGGCCATATCAACAACGTCACGTATCTGTCCTATGTCGATACGGTGGTGTCGCTCTGGCAGCTAGAGCATGGCATGGGCCCGCTCGATCCCTCCGGGCAGCGGTTTCTGGTGGCCGAGAATGGCTGCACCTTCCATGCCGAGGCGCATTTCCCCGACCGGCTGGAGGCGGGGCTGCGGCTGGGGCATCTGGGGCGCAGCTCTGTCCGGTTCGAGGTGGGGTTTTTCCGGGGCGACGCGCCGCTGGCTTCGTCCGAGGGGTTTCTGGTGCATGTGCTGGTGAACGAGGCGGGCCGCCCCGTTCCCATTCCCGACAGCGCGCGGGCGGCGCTGGCCCGCCTGCAGCTTTCCGCAAAAGGATCCTGAGATGACCGACCTGCCCCTTCCCGTTAATGCCGACCGCTTTCTGGCCGATCTGCACGCGCTGCGCGGCTTTGGCGCCACCGGCACCGGCAAGGGCGTCTGCCGCCCCGCCTATTCCACGGCGGATCTGGCCGCGCGCGACTGGCTGGCCGGGCGCATGGCCGAGGCGGGGCTGGCGGTGCAGGTCGATCCGGTGGGCTCGGTCTTCGGGTTGGCGGAGGGGCGGTCGCTGCTGGTGGGCTCGCATTCCGACAGCCAGCTGGAAGGCGGCTGGCTGGATGGCGCGCTGGGGGTGGTGGCCGGGCTGGAGATCGCCCGCGCTGCGCGCGAGGCGGGCGGGCCGCCGGTATCCTGCGTGTCGTTTCAGGACGAGGAGGGCCGCTTTGGCGTCACCACCGGCAGCGCGGTCTGGTCGGGCCACATGCCGCTGGAGCGGGCCGACACCCTGCGCGACGCGGACGGGCAGACCATGGCAGAGGCGCGCGCGGGGCTGGGCGACCGGGTGGGCGGCTTTGTCGATCCGGCGCGGTTCAGCGGCTTTCTGGAAATGCATATCGAACAGGGCCCGGTGCTGGACAGCGAGGGCGGGCAGCTGGCGGTGGTCGAGGCCATCGTGGGCCTGCGCAATCTGACGCTGACCTTTCACGGCCTGCAGAACCATGCAGGCACCACGCCGATGCGCCTGCGCCGCGACGCGTTTCAGGGGCTGGCGCTGTTCACCTCCCGCATCAACGAGCGGTTCCGCAACGTCGTCACCCCGGCCACGGTCTGGACCATCGGCCATGTCAGCCTGCATCCCAATGCCCATGCGGTGGTGCCGGGCCGCGTGACCTTCACCCTGCAGTGGCGCGACGGCGAGTCGTTCCGGCTGGACCGGATGGAGGCCATCGCCCGCGAGACCGCCACCGAAGTCGCCGCCGAACTGGGGCTGGATCTGGAGACGGCGCCGCTGCTCGATCTGCCGCCCGTGCCCATGGATCCGCGCCTGCGCGCCGCGCTGGAAACCGGGGCAGAGGCCGAGGCGCCGGGCCGCTGGCGGAACCTGCCCTCGGGGGCGCTGCATGACGCCACCAATGTGGCGGCGCTGATGCCGGTGGCGATGCTGTTCGTGCCCTCCATCGGCGGGATCAGCCATGATTTTGCCGAAGACACCGCCGAGGCCGATCTGGTCTGCGGGCTGCGCGCGCTGGCGCGGGCGGTCGCCGCTCTGGGCTGAGCCAGCGCTTGTGGCGGGAACCCCCGCGCCTCCCCGGCGTTGCTCTGGGGTAGCACAAGCAGGAGCCTGCCATGACCGACCCCCGTGCCATCACCGCCACGCCCGACCAGCTGGAGCGGCTGCAGCACCTGCTGTCGCGCAGCGCCGATGCCCGCGCGTGGTTCGAGGAAATGGAGGACAGGGCAGAGCCCGAATTCCGCCCCGTCGCGGTAAAGTTCCGTGGCCTGCATGTGGAGCAGGTGGACCGGCTGACCGCGCTGCTGACCGCCGTGGGCGGCGAGCCCGACCCTTCGGGCAGCGTGCGGGGCGCGGTCAGCCGCGCCGCCGTGTCCATGCGGGCCATCTTCGGCGAGATCGACACCGACATGATTTCGGCCATCCGCGAGTCGGAATCCGCGCTGCTGGACGAATTCGCCGCCGTCATCCCGCAGATGGAGCCGTCGCGCTACCGCGACGAACTGGTGCAGATGCAGGGCGAACTGACCCGCCTGCTGGCCGAGGTGGAGGCCGAGGCGGCCCGTCCGCGCGACTGACCGCTCAGGACCAGTCCACATCCCCCAGAAAGATGTAGCCCGCGCCATAGATCGTCTTGATCAGGCGCGGGTTTTTGGGATCCTCGCGCAGCTTGGTGCGCAGCCGCGAAATGCGCACGTCCATGGCCCGGTCGAAACTTTCGCCCGCCCCGCCGCCAAGGCTTTCCTGCATATGCGCCCGGCTCAGCAGCCGTTTCGGCGCCTCGAGGAACAGCCGCAGCACCTCGCCTTCGGCATGGGAAAACGGCACCTCGGCGCCGCCTGCATCCTCCAGCACGTAACGGTCGAAATGCGCGGTCCATCCGGCAAAGCGCGCGGTGCTGCCCCGGCTGTCCCGCGTGCGGGGGCTGCGCAGCCGGGCGCGGATGCGGGCCACCACCTCGGCGGGATCAAACGGCTTGATGATGTAGTCATCCGCGCCCAGTTCCAGCCCGGTCACCCGGTCCTGCACCTGCGCCCGGCCCGAGATGATGATGACCGCCGCCCCCTGTTCCAGCGCCAGCCGGTGCACAAGGCTCAGCCCGTCGCGGTCCGGCAGGCCCAGATCCACCAGACAGACATCGGGGCCCGCGCGTTTCAGCGCCGCCTCGAAATCCGTGGCGCGGGCGAAGCCCTGACAGCGGAAGCCCGCCTCGGTCAGCGCCTCGGTCAGGATGGCGCGGATCGCCGCCTCGTCATCCAGAATGAACACCAGCGGCGCGGTCATGGCGGGGTCTCCGGGGCGGGCTGCGTTTCGGGCCACAGGAACCCGGCAAGCTGGCCCTGACTGAACGGCTTGGCCAGCACCGGCGCGCAGGCGGCGGCGCGGATGTGGCGCGGATCCCCGTCAGGCAGCGAGGTCATCAGCCGCACCGGCAGATGCGGCAGCAGGCCGGGCAGGTCGCTGCCGGGCTGCGCCCCCTCCACCAGCACGTCCGACAGCACAAGATCGATCTCCAGCCCTTCGGCCAGCGCCAGCGCCTCGGCGACCGAGGCTGCCTCCACCACCACTTGACCCATGCCGGTCAGCATGTCGCGGATCCCGGCGCGCAGATCGGCGTCATCCTCCACCAGCAGCACCAGATGCGGGCGGGGTGGCAGCACGGCGCGGCGCAGCGGCAGGCGCAGCGTGACCCGCGCGCCGGGGCTGTCATTGGCCAGCTTGATGGTGCCGCCCGCCAGCTTCACCATGTCATAGACCATGGCCAGACCCAGCCCGGATCCGGCGCCGCCCTTGGTGGTGAAAAACGGATCAAGCCCGCGCGCCAGCGCCTCCGGGGTGAAGCCGGGGCCGGTGTCGCGCACCACCAGTTCCAGCCATGTGTCGCGCAGCTCGCGCAGGGTCAGGGTGATGCGCCCGCCCGCCGCGCCGCAGGCATCGCGCGCGTTCAGGATCAGGTTCAGCGCCGCATCCTGCACCAGCCCCGCATCCAGCAGATAGGCGCCAGATCTGGGGGCACTCACCTCCAGCGTGATGCCCTCGGGCAGGGAGGGGCGGGCCAGCGTCGCCAGATCGCGCAGGAAGGCGCGCAGGTCCACCGGCTCGGGCCGCCATGCCCGCGGCGAGGTGATGTTGGCGATCCGGTCCAGCAGCACGCCGCCGCGCCGCGCCGCCTGTATCGTGCCCGCCACCAGCCGCTGCGCCTCGGGATCCGGCGCCAGCCGCTGCAGCTTCGACATCATGCCCAGAATGATGGTCAGCAGGTTGGCGAAATCATGTGCCAGCCCCGAGGTCAGCTGCGCCGCCATCTCGCGCCGCCGCCCGTGCTGCAGCGCCGCCCGCGCCTGCGTCTCCTCGGTCACGTCCAGCGACAGGATATAGACGCCGCGCTCCAGCGGATCGGGGGTGAACACCGCACGGATGCGGCGCGAGGAACCTTCGTCGGTGAATTCGAACAGGTTCTGCTCTCCGGCCAGCGCCCGCTCCAGATGCGGCAGCACGCGGGCATAGGCGGGCCCCAGCGCCTCCGAAATATGCAGCCCTACGATGTCCGAAGGCCGCCCCGGCATCACCTGCGACAGCCGCCGGTTGGAATAGGTGTAGCGTCCCGCCGCATCGACCCGGGCGATATGGGCGGGCATCATCTCGGCGGTGAGCCGGGTGCGCGCCTCCATCTCGGTCAGCTCGCGCCGCGCCTCCTCAAGCGCTGCATTGGTGGCGGCGAGTTCGCGGTTGGTGGCGGCCAGCGCCTCCGACCGCCGCAGCACCTCGCCCGACAGCAGCTCGGACCGGGTGCGCAGCAGCAGCTCCTGCGCCTTCACTGCGGTGATGTCGGTATAGACGGTGACCCAGCCGCCCTGCGGCAGCGGCGCGCCCTCCACCGAGATGGTCCGGCCATTGGCGCGGGTGCGCTCCATGTAATGCGGGGCAAAGGCGCGGGCCTGATCGACCCGCGCCTGCACGAAAGCCGCCGGATCCTCCACCACGCCATATTCTCCCGCCTCGACCAGATGCCGGATCGTCTCGTCGAACCGCGCGCCGGGCTGGCGCAGCCGCAGCGGCAGGTCGAACATCTCGGCGAAGCGGCGGTTGCTGACCGCCAGCCGCAGATCCCGGTCATAGATCGACAGCGCCTGCTGGATCAGGTTCAGCCCGGCCTGTGTCAGCGCGTCCTTGTCCATCCCGCCTCCCCCTGCACAAGGGCTAGCACCGCAGACCGCACCCGCAAAGCCTGCCCTTACGGCCCGTGCTTCATCTTGCCCAGCAAACTCCGGGGGAGTCCGCCGCAGGCGGACGGGGGCAGAGCCCCCCTTCTTCCGAACCTCCGGCGGACGGCGTCCTTGTTACAATTCGCAAGGTTTGGGCAAACATGCCGAAAAGATTGACCGGCAGGCTGATTTCGATCCTGATGAGGGATGACTCGCAAGAGGCGCGCCACGGGCCCTGAGGAGGAGGGTCCGCGGCGTCCGGCCCAAGCCGGGAGCACAGGGAGGAGACCACTTGGCCCATCAGTCCGGGGGTGCGGAAGATCCGCGCTCCGTTCCCGCCATGCTGGCGCGCAACGCCACGCGGCATGCAGACCGTCCCGCCTATCGGGAAAAGGAATACGGCATCTGGCAGAGCTGGACATGGGCCGAAACGCAGGCGGAGGTCGAGGCTTTCGCGCTGGGGCTGCTGGATCTGGGTGTGGCGCGGGGCGATCATGTGGCGGTGATCGGGCGCAACCGGCCCGCGCTTTACTGGTCGATGGTGGCGGCGCAGATGGTGGGGGCGGTGCCGGTGCCGCTTTATCAGGACGCGGTGGCGGAGGAGATGGCCTATGTGCTGGGCCATTGCGGCGCGCGCTTCGTCATCGCCGCCGATCAGGAACAGGTCGACAAGGTCATCGAGATCCAGCAGGGCCTGCACCAGTTCGAGCATATGATCTATGTCGATCCGCGCGGGCTGCGCAGCTATGACCACAGCCGCCTGCACGCCTATGCGCAGGTTCAGGCGCAGGGCCGCGCCGCACGCGCGACATGGCTGCCGGAACTGCAGGCGCGGCGCGCGGCGCTGGGCTATGACGACACCTGCGTGATGCTTTATACCTCCGGCACCACCGGGAAGCCCAAGGGTGTGGTGCTGTCCAACCGCAACATCCTCGAGACGGCGAAAAACTCCGCCAGCTTCGACCGGCTGGACGCGGGCGAGGAGGTGCTGGCCTATCTGCCCATGGCCTGGGTGGGGGATTTCATCTTTTCCATCGGGCAGGCCTACTGGACGGGGTTCTGCGTCAACTGCCCGGAATCGCCCGAGACGATGATGACCGACCTGCGCGAGATCGCGCCCAGCTATTACTTTGCGCCGCCAAGGGTGTTCGAAACCCAGCTGACCCAGATCATGATCCGGATGGAGGATGCGGGCGCGCTGAAGCGGCGGATGTTCCGGCATTTCATGGATCTGGCGCGCCGGGTCGGGCCGCGCGTGCTGGACGGCAAGCCGGTGGGGCTGCTGGACCGGCTGCATTACGCGCTGGGCGAGGCCTGCGTCTATGGCCCGCTGAAAAACGCGCTGGGCTTTTCCCGCGTCCGCGTCGGCTATACCGCCGGCGAGGCGATCGGCCCGGAGATTTTCGATTTCTACCGCGCGCTGGACATCAACCTGAAGCAGCTTTACGGCCAGACCGAGGCGTCGGTCTTCATCACCCAGCAGCCCGATCACGAGGTGCGGCCCGACACGGTGGGCGTGCCCTCGCCCGGGGTGGAGATCCGCATCGCCGAGTCGGGCGAGGTGTTCTACCGCTCGCCGGGGGTGTTTGTGGAATATTACCGGAATCCCGACAGCACGGCAGGGACCAAGGATGCCGAAGGCTGGGTGGCCACCGGGGATGCGGGCTTCATCGAGGAGGCGACGGGGCATCTGCGCATCATCGACCGGGCCAAGGATGTGGGCCGCATGGCGGATGGCGCGCTGTTTGCGCCGAAATATGTCGAGAACAAGCTGAAATTCTATCCCAACATCCTCGAGGCGGTGGTGTTCGGCGCGGGCCGCGACCGCTGCGCCGCCTTTCTCAACATCGACCTGACCGCCGTGGGCAACTGGGCGGAGCGCAACGCCATCGCCTATGCGTCCTATCAGGAGCTGGCGGGGCATCCGCGGGTGCTGGACATGATCCAGAGCCATGTGGAGGAGGTCAATCGCAGCGTGGCCGGGGATGCGATGCTGTCGGGCTGCCAGATCCACCGGTTTCTGGTGCTGCACAAGGAGCTGGATGCCGATGACGGCGAACTGACCCGCACCCGCAAGGTGCGCCGCGCGGTGATCGCCGAGAAATATGCCGATCTGCTGGCGGCGCTTTACGACGGGTCGGAGGAGATCCGCACCGAAACCGAGGTGACCTATGAGGACGGGCGCAAGGGCCGCATCCGCGCGCATCTGACCATCCGCGACGCGGCGGTGGGGCCGGTCGGGATGCGGGAGGTGGCGGCATGAGTGCGGTGACGGCGGGCGGGCGCTCCTGCTGCGCAGATCGCCCCGCCCACCGTCCCGTCAGGGCGGATCTGGTGGCGGGGGTGGCGTGATGGATGGCGGCAGGACAGGCGACAGCACGGAAGGGCAGGAAACCGTGAGGGATGAGGGACATGTCGCGGCGGAGGGCCGCAGGATCGGCCCGGTGCTGATGGAGCTGCGCAACATCACCCTGCGCTTTGGCGGGGTGGTGGCGATCAAGGACATCTCCTTTGACATCCGCGAGGGCGAGATCCGCGCCATCATCGGGCCGAACGGGGCGGGCAAATCCTCCATGCTCAACATCATCTCGGGGTTCTACACGCCCTCGGAGGGCGCGCTGCTTTACAGGGGCGAGACCCGACCGCCGATGCGCCCCTATGAGGTGGCGCGGCTGGGGGTGGCGCGCACCTTTCAGAACATCGCCCTGTTCGAGGGCATGACCGTGCTCGACAACGTGATGACCGGGCGGCTGACCCATATGAAGGCGGGGCTTGTGGCGCAGGCGCTGTGGTGGGGCCGGGCGCGCGACGAGGAGATCGCCAACCGCGAGGTGGTGGAAAAGGTCATCGATTTCCTCGAGATTCAGGCGATCCGCAAGACCCCGGTGGGGCGGCTGCCTTACGGGCTGAAAAAGCGGGTGGAACTGGCCCGCGCGCTGGCCGCCGAGCCGTCGCTGCTGCTGCTCGACGAGCCGATGGCGGGCATGAATGTCGAGGAGAAGGAGGACATGAGCCGCTTCATCCTCGACGTGAACGACGAATTCGGCACCACCATCTGTCTGATCGAGCATGACATGGGGGTGGTGATGGATCTGTCCGACCGGGTGGTGGTGATGGATTACGGGCGCAAGATCGGGGATGGCACGCCCGACGAGGTGCGGCGCAATCAGGATGTGATCGACGCCTATCTGGGGGTGGCGCATTGACCCGGGTCCGGGGGGCGCCTCCGGTGCATGGCCCCTGCACATCCCTTGGCAAGGCCCGCAGCAGCAAGGAGCGGACGACATGCTGAACGACATCTTCATCAAGCCCTTCGCCGACATGGCCGCCGCGCCGGATTTCCTGCTGCAGGTGCTGTGGGAGGGGCTGGTGTCCGGCATCCTTTACGCGCTGATCGCGCTGGGCTTCGTGCTGATCTACCGCTCCAGCCGCATCTTCAACTTCGCGCAGGGCATCATGGTGGTGTTTGCGGCGCTGACGCTGGTGGGGCTGCACGCGCTGGGGATCCCGGCATGGATCAGCGTGGCGCTGACGCTGGCGGTGATGTTCGCGCTGGCGGTGACCATCGAACGGGTGGTGCTGCGCCCGCTGGTGGGCCAGCCCGACATCATCCTGTTCATGGCCACCATCGGCATCACGCTGTTCCTGATCGGCGGCGGCGAGATCATCTTTGGCGGCGAGAACAAGGTGATGATCACCGAAGAACTGGGCATTCCCACCGGGTCGGTGCTGCTGGAGCCATGGGGCGGGCTGCTGATCCTTGAACAGAAGGACATCACCGCCGTGCTGGTGGCGGCGGCGCTGGTGGTGGCGCTGCTGGTGTTCCTGAACAGGACGCGGATGGGCCGGGCGATCCGGGCGCTGGGCGACGATCATCAGGCGGCGCTGTCGGTGGGGATTTCGCTGCAGACGGTCTGGGTGCTGGTCTGGTTCATCGCGGGGATCATCGCGCTGGTCACCGGCATCGCATGGGGCGCGCGGGCGGGGGTCAGCTTTGCGCTGGAGGTGATCGCCTACAAGGCGCTGCCGGTGCTGATGCTGGGCGGGCTTGAATCCATCACCGGGGCGATCATCGGCGGGCTGATGATCGGGATGCTGGAAAAGCTGTTTGAAATCTACTGGGGCCAGCCGCTGCTGGGCGGCAATACCGAGACATGGTTCGCCTTCGTGCTGGCGCTGGTGGTGCTGCTGTTCCGCCCGCAGGGGCTGTTCGGCGAGCGCATCATCGAACGGGTCTGACGGCATCGGGCAGGGCACTGGGCACAAGGGAGGGCGGCATGTTCTATCGCACGGCGGGGCAGTTCAAGACGAGTTACAAGGCGGATATGGCGCTGTTCCCGGTGCGGCAGGACGCGGTGCTGCTGGCGGTGATCCTTGCGCTGGTCTGGGGGGTGTTTCCGCTGCTGGCCAGCGAATTCGCCTTCCAGACGCTGCTGATCCCCATCCTGATCTATGCGCTGGCGGCGCTGGGGCTGAACATCCTGACGGGCTATGCCGGGCAGCTGTCGCTGGGCACCGGCGCCTTCATGGGGGTCGGCGCCTATGCCTGCTACAAGATGGTCACGCTGTTTCCGTGGATGAACCCGGTGGTGGCGATCCTGCTGTCGGGGCTGTTCAGCGCCGGGGTGGGGGTGATGTTCGGCATCCCGTCGCTGCGGATCAAGGGCTTCTACCTCGCCATCGCCACGCTGGCCGCGCAGTTCTTTCTGGTCTGGCTCTTCGAGAAATGGGGCTGGCTTTACAATGACAACGCCTCCGGGGCGATTCAGGTGCCCAATCTGGACATGTTCGGGATCTATGTCGCGGGGCCCCAGGCCTCGTCGCTGGTGCAGTATTACGTGGTGCTGGCGGTGGTCACGCTGATGACCCTGCTCTGCATCAACCTGACGCGGGGCAATCTGGGGCGGACGTGGAAGGCCACGCGCGACATGGACATCGCCGCCGAACTGATCGGCATCAACCTGCTGCGGTCCAAGCTGATGGCCTTTGCGGTGTCCTCCTATGTGGTCGGGGTGGCGGGGGCGCTCTTCGTCTTCATGTGGCGGGGGGCGGCGGAGCCGAACCTGTTCGACATCCCGCTCAGCTTCCGGGTGCTGTTCATCGCCATCATCGGCGGGCTGGGATCGATCCTTGGCAATTATCTGGGGGCGATCCTGATCGTGGGGCTGCCGGTGGTGCTGAACACGCTGCCGCAGGCGCTGGGGCTGCCGATCAGTTCCGCCACGGTGGAACATCTGAACGTGATGATCGTGGGCGCGCTGATCGTGTTCTTCCTGATCATCGAACCGCACGGGCTGGCCCGGCTTTGGGCGCTGATCCGCGAAAAGCTTATCATCTGGCCCTTCCCGCATTGAGGAGGCGCGGGGGGGACGGACATCATCACACGATCTCAGGGAGGAGACACGGATGATCACGCTGAAACGACTGGGCACGGCGGTGGCGATGACGGCGCTGCTGGCCACCGGCGCGCTGGCCGAGGGGCTTTATGCCCCCAACCTTGCCTATCGCACCGGTCCCTTTGCCGCGACCGGCATTCCGCTGATGAACGGGCAGAAGGACTACATGGAACTGCTCAACGCCCGAGATGGCGGCATCGGCGGGATCCTCATCGACTTCGACGAATGCGAGACGGGCTATTCCACCGAGAAGGGCGTGGAATGTTACGAAAAGACCAAGGGGCAGGCGATCGTCACGCAGCCATGGTCCACCGGCATCACGCTGCAGGTGCTGCCCAAGACCAATGTGGACCAGATCCCGATCCTTGCCCCCGGTTACGGGTTTTCGCCTATGGCGGATGGCAAGGTGTTCCAGTGGGCGTTCAACATCCCGCTCAGCTACTGGGACGGCGCGTCGATCCTGCTGAAATATCTGGAAGAGCAGGGGGATCTGTCGGGCAAGAAGATCGCCTTCCTGCATCTGGACCACCCCTTCGGCAAGGAGCCGCTGCCCTTCATGGAGCAGGAGGCCGAAAAGAAGGGCTTCGAGCTGCTGCCGATTCCGGTCGGGCTCAAGGAGATGCAGAACCAGTCGGCGCAATGGCTGCAGATCCGGCGCGAGCGGCCCGATTACGTCATCATGTGGGGCTGGGGCGCGATGAATGCAGGCGCCATCACCGAGGCGGTCAAGACCAAGTTCCCGATGGAAAACATGCTGGGCGTCTGGTGGGCCGGGCATGATGCCGACCTTAAGCTGGTGGGCGAGGACGGGCGCGGCTACAAATCCGTCAGCTGGTCCTTTCCGAACCCCGATGCGCCGATCATGGCCGACCTGAAAACGCATGTGGTCAATCCCGGCAAGACCCAGTCCGACGCCGAGGAAATGTCGGGCGTGTTCTACAGCCGCGGGCTGGTGATCTCGATGATCCTTGGCGAGGGCATCCGCGTCGCGCAGGAACATGCGGGCACGCCCGAAATCACCCCCGCCGATCTGCGCTGGGGGCTGGAAAACCTCGACATCACCGAGGCGCGTCTGGAAGAGCTTGGCATGACCGGCATGGTGCCGCCGTTCAAGACCAGCTGCGCCAACCATACCGGCCATTCCGGCGGCTGGATCCTTGAATGGGACGGCGCAAAATTCGTGAAGGCGACCGATCTCATCATGCCCGATGCCGAGGCGATCGCCCCGCTGGAGGCGCAGGCGGCCAAGGACTATGCCGAGGCCAACGCGCCCTGGCCCGCAAACGACGCCTGCCAGATGTGACGCCCCGTCCGGCGGCGGTGTCGTGCCGCCGCCGGATCCCCCTTTCGGAGAGATGCCATGCTGGACGCTGCCCCCGCCCCCGCGCGTGATGCGCTGCTGGAGGTCAACAACGTGGAGGTGATCTACAACCACGTCATCCTTGTGCTGAAAGGCGTGTCGCTGAGCGTGCCCAAGGGCGGCATCACCGCGCTTCTGGGCGGCAATGGCGCGGGCAAGACCACCACGCTCAAGGCCATATCGAACCTGCTGCGTTCCGAGCGCGGCGAGGTGACCAAGGGCACGATCCGCTATGCGGGCGAGCGCATTCAGGATCTGGAGCCGGCGGCGCTGGTGCGCCGCGGCGTCATTCAGGTGATGGAGGGGCGGCACTGTTTCGAGCATCTGACGGTCGAGGAAAACCTGCTGACCGGCGCCTATACCCGGCGCGACGGCAAGGCGGCGATCCAGTCCGATCTGGAGATGGTCTATGCCTATTTCCCGCGCCTGAAGGAGCGGCGGAAAAGTCAGGCGGGCTATACCTCGGGCGGCGAGCAGCAGATGTGCGCCATTGGCCGCGCGCTGATGAGCCGCCCGCGCATGATCCTGCTCGACGAGCCCAGCATGGGGCTGGCGCCGCAGCTGGTAGAGCAGATCTTCGAGATCGTGCGGGCGGTGAACGAGGGCGAGGGCGTGTCGTTCCTCTTGGCCGAACAGAACACCAATGTGGCGCTGCGCTATGCGCATGAGGGCTACATCCTTGAAAACGGACGTGTGGTGATGGACGGGCCCGCGGCGGCGCTGCGGGAGAACCCGGATGTGAAGGAGTTTTATCTGGGCATGTCCGACGAGGGGCGGCGCAGCTTCCGCGACGTGCGCAGCTACCGGCGGCGCAAGCGCTGGCTGGCCTGAACGGGCGGACGCGCGGGGATCTGGGGAAGGAAAATGCCATGAGCAGCTATTACGACGCGCTGGAAACGCGCAGCGCGCAGGACAGGGCCGCGTTCTGGGCCAAGGCGCTGCCCGCGCAGATCGCCCGCGCGCAGGCGCTGCCCGGCTATGCGCAGACGCTGGCGGGGGTGGATGCCGCCGCCGTGACCGGGCCTGCGGCGCTGGCCGCGCTGCCGGTGCTGCGCAAGGCGGGGCTGGTGGCAGCGCAGCGCGCGCAGCCGCCCTTTGGCGGCTTCACCACCCGGCCCGCCTCGGGGTTTGCGCATGTGTTCCAGTCGCCGGGGCCGATCTATGAGCCGGGCGAGGTCACGGGGGACTGGTGGCGGCTGGGGCGCTTCCTGCATGCGGCGGGGATCGGGCCGGGCGACATCGTGCAGAACTGCTTTGGCTATCACCTGACGCCTGCGGGCATGATCTTTGAAAGCGGCGCGCGGGCGGTGGGGGCGGCGGTGCTGCCCGCAGGCACCGGGCAGACCGAACTGCAGGTGCGCGCGGCGGCGGATCTGGGGGTCACCGCCTATGCGGGCACGCCGGATTACCTGAAGGTGATCCTTGAGAAGGCCGAGAGCTTGGGCGTGACGCTGGCGCTGTCCCGCGCCGTGGTGTCGGGGGGCGCGCTGTTTCCGTCGCTGCGCGGCTGGTATGCCGACCGGGGCATCACCTGCCTGCAATGTTACGCCACCGCCGATCTGGGGCTGATCGCCTACGAGACCCCCGCGCAGGAGGGCATGGTGGTCGACGAACAGGTGCTGGTGGAGATCGTCACCCCCGGCACCGGCGATCCGGTGCCCGAGGGCGAGGTGGGCGAGGTGGTGGTGACCACGCTCAACCCCGATTATCCGCTGATCCGGTTCGCCACCGGCGATCTGTCGGCGGTGCTGCCGGGCGGCTCCCCCTGCGGGCGCAGCAACCTGCGCATCCGGGGCTGGATGGGCCGCGCCGACCAGACCACCAAGATCAAGGGCATGTTCGTGCGCCCCGAACAGGTGGCGGCGCTGGTGGCGCGCCACCCCGAAATCGCCCGCGCCCGCGTCGTGGTCAGCCGCGAGGACGACATGGATGTGATGACCGTGCGGCTGGAAACCGCGCACGAGGATGTGCAGGGCTTTGCCGACAGCGTGGCGGATCTGCTGAAGCTGCGCGGGCGGCTGGAACGGGTCGCCCCCGGCGGGCTGCCGCGCGACGGGCAGGTGATCGAGGATCAGCGCCGTTACGATACGGCAGCGGCGGTCAGCAGCGCCGAATAGACCAGCAGCCCGCAGGGTTCCAGCGCGGCATGGACCGAGGCCCAGAGCGTGCCGAAGGCGATGGGATCGCGCCCGCTGGCCTGCGCGATCTGGCCAAGGCTGCGGCGCCCGTCGATGGCGGCCAGCAGCGGCGCGGCGGCCCGGGGCAGGGTGACGGGTTCGGGGCGCCCGCCCAGCGTCACCGGGATGGCATGGCCCTGCGCCACAAGCTGCGCCAGACGGGCGGCGGGGGCGCCGCGCAGATGCGGGATCAGCGCGCGGGTGGCGGGGCTGGCCTTGGCGGCGGGGCTGCCCTGCGCCACGGCATAGCCGGTATGGACCCGGATCGTGCCGCGCAGCTTTTCCGCCAGCGTCATGCGCGTGACCGGATCCATGCCCTCGGGGACTTCGGTCAGGCGGGACAGGTCGTAAAGCGCGGGCGTGGCGAAGCCCGCCAGCTGCCAGCCGGTTTCGGCCAGCACGTCCAGCAGCTGCGGCACGTCATAGGCGCGGTCCTGCGCATGCAGCAGCAGGTCATAGAACCCGGCCTCCGAGGTCAGGTGATCGTTGAGATTGCGGTTGGCGCGGAACGGGTGGCCTTCGGGCAGGTCGGCCACGATCTGCCGGGCGCGGATCAGCCGCTCTCCCGGCGGCAGGCCCTGAAACAGCGCGGCAAAGGCCTCCTGCAGCGGATAGACCCCCGAGCGGCCATAAGGCGCATAGACCATGAAGCCCAGACCACCCCCCGGTGCCAGCGCCGCGCGCAGGGCGCGAAAGCCCGCAGGCGGGTCGGGCAGGTGATGCAGCACGCCGCAGCAGTCGATATAGTCGAAGCGGCCAAACTCGGCGGCCTCCAGCAGGCTGGCGGTGTGGAAGGTGATGTTGCCCAGCCCGCGCATCTGCGCCCGCGCCTCGGCCAACGCGCGCGAGGCGGTGGACAGATCGAGATAGGTGATGTCATAGGCGCGGCCCGCATCGGTCAGGGTCTGCGCCAGCTGGATCAGCCCGTCGCCGGTGCCGCCCCCCGCCACAAGGATGCGCAGCGGCCTGTTCCAGTCGCGCTGCCCGCCCCAGAGGATATGGTCCATCTCCAGCGGATGCGAGGGCGAGCCGGTGATCAGGCGGTGCCGTTCCTCCGCCGGGTCGCGGGCGGGATAGGGGAAAACCTCGTAATGTTCGCGAACCGTGACCATGCGCACCTCTCTGACCGGAGTCTTGTGCCATGGGCGCGGGCGGAGGGGAAGCTCAGGGGCGCCGCCGCGCCAGATCGAGCTTCGTGTCGAGCAGGGCAATCTCGCGCAGGATCTCGGCCCGGCGGCTGCGGCAGGAGGTGTCGCGCAGCGTCTCGCGCAGGCGGGCCAGATCGCGGGTCAGCGCCACCGCCTCGGGCACCGCGCCATTGTCGCGCAGCAGCCGGTGCAGCACGGCGTTCTCCGGATCATCGCAGGGCGGCAGCGGCCTGCCCGCGCCGGGCAGGTTGTCGAATTCACCCCGCGCTTCGGCGGCGGCGATGCGGGCATTGATGAGGTCGATGAGCGGATGGTCCATGGCGCCTGCCGGGTGGGAGGGAGAGAAAGGGGGCGATGCACCCCGTCCGCCACAGGCGGACAGTTTGCGAAGAGGGGCTCTGCCCCCGTCCGCCAAGGGCGGACAGTCGTGGAAGAGGGGGCTCTGCCCCCGTCCGCCAAGGGCGGACTCCCCCGGAGTTTATCGGGCAAGATGAAGGGGCGGGCGCGGCGCAGGGGCACGCGCCCGCAGGGAGGAGTCAGTTCTTGACCGTGATGCGGCCATCGGTGGCGGGCTGGTAGGGGGTGTTCGCGGCGAGGTATTCCGCCATGACATCAGCCAGATCGGGGCCGAAATCATAGGCGTTCTGCGCGTCGCGGAACATCGCGTAGCCGTCGCCGCCATTACGGACGTAGTTGTTGGAGACCACGCCATAGAGCTTTTCCGGCTCGATCGGCGTGTCGCCCACCATGACGTCGGAGATGCGGCTGCCCGGTTCGGCGGCGGGATCGACGGTGAAGCTGAGCCCGGCCACCTGCGGGAAGCGGCCTGCGCCCTCTTCGATCTGGCTGGTGCCGCTTTCGAGGGCGTCGACGAGGGTAGCGCCGGTCACCTGAAAGGTCGAAAGCGTGTTCTGGAAGGGCAGCACGGTCAGCACCTCGCCCATGGTCACCGGCCCCGCGTCGATGGAGGCGCGCAGCCCGCCGCCATTGGTCAGCGCGATCTCGATGCCCTGATCGCGCACCCGCTCGAGCATGGCCCCGGCCACCAGATTGCCCATGGCGCATTCGCCGATCCGGCAGGTTTCGCGGCTGCCGTCGATCTCTGCCGCGGTTTCGGCGACGACGGTGCTGCGGATCTCCTCCAGCGGCTCTGCGGCTTCGGTGATGCGGGCCTTGACCGTCTCATCCTCGGCCACGGAAGCGTCAAGCAGCAGCGGCGCGCCGCTGGCCCCGGTCAGGGTGCCCGCGTCGTCAAAGGTCACGGTCAGTTCGCCCATATATTTGCCATAGGCATAGGCGGAGACGATGGCGGTGTCGCCCACCATGGTCGGATAGGGGCCGCTGGCGCCGTCCATGTCGCCGAGCAGGGTGTGGCTGTGGCCGCCCACGATTACGTCCACGCCGCTTGTTGCCTCGGCGATGCGCTGGTCGGTCGCGTAGCCGGAATGGCTGAGCAGCACGATCTTGGTGATGCCTTCGGCGGTCAGGCGGTCCACCTCGGCCTGCACCGCATCCACCGGATCGGTGAAGGTGATGTTGGGCCCGGGCGAGGCCAGTTCGGGATTGTCCACCGGGGTGAGGCCGATCAGGCCGATCCGGTCGCCGCCCTTGTCGATCACCGTGGATTTCAGGACACGGTCCTTCAGCAGCGGCTCGGAGGAGAGGTCGGCATTGGCCATCAGCAGCGGCGCGTCCAGCGCATCGGCAAAATCCGCCAGCACCTGCGGGCCGTTGTCGAATTCGTGGTTGCCCACCGCCATGGCCTCGTAGCCCATGGCATTCATCATCTCGGCGGCCAGCGCCCCGCGGTAATAGGTGTAGAACAGCGCGCCCTGAAACTGGTCGCCCGCATCCAGCAGCAGGCTGGTGTCATGCCGCGCCCGCGCCTCGGCGATGGCGGTGGCCATGCGCGCCGCCCCGCCGAAACAGTCGCCTGCGGCATTGTCCTCGGCGCTGCAGCCCGAATCGTATTTGCTGATCGGCTCGAAACGGTCGTGCACGTCATTGGTGTGCAGCAGGGTCAGCGTGAAGTCGGCATGGGCGGCACCGGCGCAAAGCGCCAGCAGCGCCGCGCTGGTCAAAAGGCGAAGGGGCATCGGAAATCCTCTCTCTGGGGGGCTGACTGCGGCGATGGTGCCCTGTGCGGCGCGCGCTGTCAAAGCGCCGTGAAGGCGGCGGGGATTGACCGGCGCGGCTTTCGGCGGCATCTGGACGGCATGCTGATTTACAAGATCCTCCGGGCCGGGGAATGGGCCGAATTGCAGGCGGCGGGCAGCAGTGCTGGCGCGCCGGTGGATGTGGCCGATGGCTACATCCATTTTTCCACCGCCGCGCAGCTGCGCGGGACGGCGGCCAAACATTTTGCGGGCGAGGCGGGGCTGATGCTGCTCTGCTACGAGGCGGAGGATCTGGGCCCCGCCCTGCGCTGGGAGGAGGCGCGCGGCGGCGCGCTGTTCCCGCATCTTTATGCCCCGCTGCCGCTGGCCGGGCTGGTCTGGTCGGCGCCGCTGCCGCTGGACGGGGCGGGCACGCATGTGTTCCCCGGGGATCTGGCATGAGCGCGCTGGAACGGGCAGGGCTGGCGCTGCTGCGCCGGGTTGATCCCGAACGCGCGCATGGTCTGGCGCTGGCAGCGCTGCGCGCAGGGCTGGGGGCGGCGCCGGGGCGGCTAACCTCGGACCGGCTGCGCTGCCGCGTGGCGGGGCTTGATCTGCCGAATCCGCTGGGGCTTGCAGCGGGGTTCGACAAGAACGCCACGGCGCTGGCGGGGCTCGCGCGGGCGGGTTTCGGTTTTGTCGAGGTGGGGGCCACCACGCCGCGCCCGCAGCCGGGCAACCCGCAGCCCCGGCTGTTCCGCCTGACCGAGGACCGCGCCGCCATCAACCGCTTCGGCTTCAACAACGAGGGCATGGAGGCGATGGCCGCGCGGCTCGCGTCGCGCCCGCGCGGCATGGTGCTGGGGCTCAATCTGGGGGCGAACAAGGACAGCGCCGACCGGGCGGCGGATTTTGCGCAGGTTCTGGCGCGCTGCGGCGGCGATCTGGATTTTGCCACGGTCAATGTCAGCTCGCCCAACACCGAAAGGCTGCGCGACCTGCAGGGCAAGGAGGCGCTTGCGGCGCTTCTGGCCGGGGTGATGGCCGCGCGGGACGGGCTGTCAGGCCCGATCCCGGTCTTCCTGAAGATTTCCCCCGATCTGGACGAGGAGGGGCTGCGCGACGTGGCGGAGGTGGCGCTGGCCTCGGGCGTGGCGGGGGTGATCGCCACCAACACCACGCTTGCGCGCGACGGGCTGCGCTCGGCCCATGCGGGCGAGGCGGGCGGGGTGTCGGGCCAGCCGCTGTTTGACCGCTCCACCCGGGTGCTGGCGCATCTGTCGCAGCTGACCGAGGGGCGGCTGCCGCTGATCGGCGTGGGCGGCGTGGGCTCGGCAGAGCAGGCCTATGCCAAGATCCGCGCGGGCGCCTCGGCGGTGCAGCTTTACACCGCGCTGGTCTATGGCGGGCTGGCGCTGGTGCCCCGCATCGTCGAGGGGCTGGATGCGCTTCTGGCGCGCGACGGCTTCGGCTCGGTGGCGGAGGCCGTGGGCACCGCGCGGCAGGACTGGCTGTAAAAGCGGCAGGGGGGCAGGGCGCCCCCCGTCCTCAGGCGCGGATGCGCCAGCCGGTGCGGAAGATGATCCAGATCACCGCAAGGCAGATGCCGGTAAAGCCCGCGATGGCCAGCAGGCTCAGCCCCACCGGCACGTCGGCCATGCCGAAAAATGCCCAGCGGAAGCCGGAGATCAGATAGACCACCGGGTTGAACAGCGTGATGGTCTGCCAGAGCGGCGGCAGCATCGAGATCGAATAGAACGATCCGCCCAGAAAGATCAGCGGCGTGACGATCAGCAGCGGCACCAGCTGCAGCTGTTCGAAATTCCCGGCCCAGAGCCCGAGGATGAACCCCAGCAGCGAGAAGCTGATGCAGGTCAGCACCAGAAAGGCCAGCATGGCTGCGGGGTGCATCACCTGCATGTCGATGAACAGCGCCGCCGTGGCAAGGATGACCGCACCGATGAACAGCGATTTGGTCGCCGCCGCGCCGACAAAGCCGATGACGATTTCCAGAAAGCTGACCGGGGCCGACAGCGGTTCATAGATCGTGCCGGTGAATTTCGGAAAATAGATGGCGAAGCTGGCGTTGGAGATCGACTGGCTGATCACCGACAGCATGACCAGCCCCGGCACGATGAAGGCGCCGTAGCTGACCCCCTCCACCTCCTGGATGCGGGAGCCGATGGCGGCGCCGAACACCACGAAGTAAAGCGAGGTGGAGATGACCGGAGAGATGAAGCTTTGCAGCAACGTCCGGAAAAAGCGGGTCATCTCGTAGTGATAGATGGCCCAGATGCCGCGCAGGTTCATGCCGGTTCCTCCTGTTTCGCCACCATGCTGACGAAGATGTCCTCCAGCGTGCTCTGCCGGGTCGACACGTCGCGCACCGCGATGCCCTCGCTGCGCAGATCCGCCATCAGATGCGCGATGCCGCTGCGGTCGGCGGCGGTGTCATAGGTGTGCACCAGCACCCGCCCGCCGTCTTCCAGCGCCAGCCCGCGATTCTGCAGCGCGGGCGGCAGCGTGGCCAGAGAGGTGTCCAGTTCCACCCGAAGCTCCTTGCGCCCCAGCCGGGACAGCAGGCGCTTCTTGTCCTCCAGCAGCAGGATGCGGCCGCCATTGATGACGCCGACGCGGTCGGCGATGGCCTCCGCCTCTTCGATGTAATGCGTGGTCAGGATGATGGTGGTGCCGCGCCCGCGCAGTTCCTCGACGATGGCCCACATGTCGCGGCGCAGTTCCACATCGACCCCGGCGGTGGGTTCGTCCAGAAACAGCACCTCCGGTTCATGCGACAGCGCCTTGGCGATCAGCACCCGGCGTTTCATGCCCCCCGACAGCGCGCGGGTCTGGGTGTCGCGCTTGTCCCACAGCGACAGGCGGCGCAGGATATCCTCCAGCAGCGCCTCGTTGCGGGGCTTGCCGAAGAGGCCGCGGGTGAAGCGCACCGCGGGCAGCACCTTGGAAAAGGGTTCAAGGTTGATCTCCTGCGGGACCAGCCCGATCAGGCTGCGCGCGGCGCGATAGTCGCGCACCACGTCATGCCCGCCGACCCGGACCGCGCCCGATGTGGGCTGCACCAGCCCGCAGATGGTGGAAATCAGCGTCGTCTTGCCCGCGCCGTTCGGCCCGAGCAGGGCGAGGATCTCGCCCTTCTCGATGGACAGGTCCACCCCTTTCAGAGCCTCGAACCCGCCGTCATAGACCTTGCGGAGCCCTTCGACCTCGACCATTGCCATGGGATGTCCCTCCTTCGTGGCTTGCCGCCAACCTAGACCTCCCCGCGCCGGATGCAATGTGCGCCCCTGCACAGGGCGCCCTGCCGGGAGGGGTCAGCCGCCGCGCACCGTGTCGATCATCAGCTGCACGTTCTCCGGATCGGCATCCGGGGTGATGCCATGACCAAGGTTGAAGATATGCGGCCCGTTGCGGAAGGCCTCGACCACGCGGCGGGTCTCGCGCACCAGCGCCTCGCCCCCGGTGACCATGTGCGAGGAGGCAAGATTGCCCTGCACGCAGCCCGACACCTGCACATGCTCGGCGGCCCAGTCCGGCGTCACGCTGTCATCCACCGCCACGCAATCGGCGCCGGTGGCCTGATGGAAGCCCACATACTGCGCCCCGGCCTGCCGCGGGAACACGATGACCGGCAGCCCCGGAAAGCGCGATTTCAGCTCTTGGGTGATGATCCGCGCGGGCTCCAGCGCATAGCGGCGGAAGGCGTCCTCGGGCAGCGATCCGGCCCAGCTGTCGAACAGCTTCACCACCTCGGCGCCCGCCTTCACCTGTTCGCTCAAGTATTCGATGGTGCCCTCGGTCAGCCGGTCGATCAGCGCGTCGAACACCGCCGGATCTTCCTGCCGCAGCGCATGGGCCGGGCCCTGATCCTTGGTGCCGCGCCCGGCGATCATGTAGGTGGCCACGGTCCATGGCGCGCCCGCAAAGCCGATCAGCGTGGTCTCGGCGGGCAGGCTGCGCGACAGGCGGCCCACCGTCTCGTAGATCGGCGACAGCGTGTCATGGATGGCGGAAACCGGCTTCAGCCGGTCAAAATCCGCAGCACTGGTCACGGTGGACAGCCGCGGCCCCTCGCCGGTGACGAACCACAGATCGGCGCCAAGCGCCTGCGGCAGCAGCAGGATGTCGGCGAACAGGATCGCGGCGTCAAAGCCATAGCGGCGGATCGGCTGCAGCGTGACCTCGGTGGCAAGCTCGGGGTTGTAGCACAGCGACAGGAAATCCCCCGCCTGCGCCCGGGTCGCGCGGTATTCCGGCAGATAGCGTCCCGCCTGCCGCATCATCCAGATGGGGGGAGTGGGCAGCACCTCTCCGGCCAGCGCGCGCAGGATGGTCTTGGTCATTGGGGGCCTCCGTGTTCCGTCAGGGCGGCAATATGTCAATTTCCGCCCCATTGCCACAGCGCTGCGCGCGACATAAAGCTGCCCCATGCATAGCGATCTGCCCTCTCCCGCCCAACCGCTCCGGATCGGCACCCGCGGCTCGCCGCTGGCGCTGGCGCAGGCCCATGAAACCCGCGACCGGCTGGCCACGGCCTTCGGCCTGCCGCCCACGGCCTTTGCCATCGTGGTCATCAAGACCACCGGCGATGACCGGGCGATGATCGCCGCCGACCGCCCGCTGAAAGAGATCGGCAACAAGGGGCTCTTCACCAAGGAGATCGAAGAGGCGCTGCTGTCGGGTTCCATCGACATCGCGGTGCATTCGATGAAGGACATGCCGGTGCTGCAGCCCGACGGGCTGATGCTGGACTGCTACCTGCCGCGCGAGGATGTGCGCGACGCCTTCATCTCGCCGGGCTTCGGCGGCATCGCCGATCTGCCTGCGGGCACGGTGGTGGGCACCTCCTCGCTGCGCCGTCGCGCGCAGCTTCTGCACCGCCGCCCCGACCTGCAGGTGGTGGAGTTCCGCGGCAACCTGCAGACCCGGCTGAAAAAGCTCGAGGACGGCGTGGCCGCCTGCAGCTTCCTCGCCATGGCCGGGCTCAACCGCATGGGGCTTTCTGGCCCGCACATGACCGCCATCCCCCCCGAAGAGATGCTGCCCGCCGTGGCGCAGGGCGCCATCGGCATCGAACGGCGCGAGGCTGATGCGCGGGTGGCGGAAATGCTGACGGCGATCCATGACGCGCCCACGGACCGGCGGCTTGCGGCGGAGCGGGCCTTCCTCGCCACGCTTGACGGATCCTGCGAGACGCCGATCGCCGGGCTGGCGGAACTGGACGGCGACAGCCTTCACCTGCGCGGCCAGATTCTCAGCCCCGATGGCCGCCGCGCCTTCGCCGGGGACCGGCGCGGCAGCGTCGGGGACGGCGCCGCCATGGGCCGCGATCTGGCGCGCACCCTGCTGGCCGAGGCGGGGCCGGATTTCTTTGCGTGGAAGGCAGGATGACGCCGCGCCCGGCTTGAACTTTTCCGATTTCCGCAGGCCTCAAGCCCCGCGCAGCGGCGCGGGGCTTTCATATTTGCGATGAAACAGAAGAAAGGGGGGCTCTGCCCCCGCCCGCGCTGGCGCGCGGACTCCCCCGGGATATTTTTAGCCGAAGGAAGGGCCAGAGCGCGCCCATGGTTTCCATTGGCCCCAAATATCCCCGCCGGAGGCTCCGGCGGGGCCGCCTGGATCAGCGGTTGCCTGCGAAGCGCGCCTGCCAGTCCTCGCGTTCCTCGTCCGTGATCTTGCGGAAGGTGACCTCGGGCACGGTGAAGCCGTGGCCTGCGGGCAGGATCTGCAGCGCGGTGTCGAGATCCGCAGGCCAGCTGCGGTCGGTCACGGCGAGCGCGTCGAGCAGGGCGGCGGCGGCATCGGGGATGAAGGGTTCCGAGATCACCGCGTAAAGCCGGATCAGGTTCAGCGCGAGGCGGATCTGCGCGGCGGCCTGTTCGGGGTCGGTCTTGAAGGTCGACCAGGGGGCCGCTTCCTGCAGATATTCGTTGCCGAGCACCCAGGCCGCGCGCAGGGCGCTTGCGGATTTGCGCACCTCGGCCTGGGACATATGCTCTTCGTAGTCGCGGATTTTTGCCGTCAGATCGGCGATGAGCTGCGCCTCGCGCGGGCCGAGGCTGCCGCCCTCGGGCACCACCTCGCCGAATTTGGAACGGCAGAACTTGGTGACGCGGCTGGCGAAATTGCCCAGCACGTCGGCCAGATCCTTGTTCACGCTCGTCTGGAAATTCTCCCAGGTGAATTCGCTGTCCGAGCTTTCGGGGGCATGGCTGAGCAGCCACCAGCGCCAGTAATCCGGCGGCAGGATCTCCAGCGCCTGATCCATGAACACGCCGCGCCCGCGCGAGGTGCTGAACTGGCCGCCGTCGTAATTCAGGTAGTTGAAGGATTTGATGTAATCCACGAGCTTCCACGGCTCGCCGCTGCCAAGGATGGTGGCGGGGAAGCTGAGCGTGTGGAAGGGCACGTTGTCCTTGCCCATGAACTGGGTATAGGTCACGTCCTCTGCGCCCCTGTCGGTGCGCCACCAGCGTTCCCAGTCGCTGCCCTTGCCCGCATCCACCCATTCCTGCGCGCAGGCGATGTATTCGATGGGGGCGTCGAACCAGACGTAGAAGACCTTGCCCTCCATGCCGGGCCAGTCCGCGTCGCCCTTTTTCACCGGGATGCCCCAGTCGAGGTCGCGGGTGATGCCGCGGTCCTGCAGCCCGTCGCCATCATTGAGCCATTTCTTGGCGATGGAGGTGGTCAGCACCGGCCAGCCTTCGCGGGTGTCGATCCACTGTTCCAGCTGGTCCTTCATGGTGGACTGGCGCAGATAGAGATGCTTGGTCTCGCGCATCTGCAGGTCGGTGGCGCCCGAGATCACCGAGCGCGGGTTGATCAGATCCACCGGGTCGAGCTGTTTGGTGCAGTTGTCGCACTGGTCGCCCCGGGCGCTGTCGAAGCCGCAATTGGGGCAGGTGCCCTCGATGTAGCGGTCGGGCAGGAAGCGGCCATCGGTGGGCGAATACATCTGGGTTTCGGAGACTTCGCGGATCAGCCCCTGATCGGCCAGAACCCCGGCGAAATGCTGGGTCAGCCGGTGGTTCTGCGGGCTGGAGGAGCGGCCGAAATGGTCGAAGCTGAGCCGGAATCCCTCTGCGATCCGGGCCTGCACCTGATGCATCTCGGCGCAGTATTCGGCGACCGGCTTGCCCGCCTTGGCGGCGGCAAGCTCGGCGGGGGTGCCGTGTTCGTCGGTGGCGCAGAGGAACAGCACCTCATGGCCGCGGGCGCGCTGGTAGCGGGCGAAGAGATCCGCCGGAAGCTGGCTGCCCACCAGATTGCCCAAGTGCTTGATGCCGTTGATATAGGGGATCGCCGAGGTGATGAGGTGCCGTGCCATGTCCGTCCCGCTGCTGGTCCGCGTTTCGGGCGCTCTTACCGGATGTTGGCGGCTGTGGCCAGTGGCGGAGGGGGGGGGGGGGGGGGGGGGGGGGGGGGGGGGGGGGGG